>JBFFKS010000309.1:0-2195 GCA_041555275.1 Xianfuyuplasma sp.
GAAGTCATTGTCCAAATTGTGGTAAGACTTTGGGTGCTTTAGAATTATTACCAGTCATTGGCTATATTGTTTTAAGAGGGAAATGTAAAAACTGTAAGAATCAAATTTCGGTCAAATACCCAATTATCGAATTTATTACAGGCGCATTATTTCTAATTTCATTTGTAATTCTTAGGGAAAATGTGGTAGAATATATATTAGTAGTAGTGTTTATATCATTAATGATAATTATTACAGTCAGTGATTTATACTACAAAATTATTCCAGACATTATTTTAATAGTTTTTTTACCGGTCATTTTTACTTTGAGAATGTTTAGTGATGTTGTAATTTGGTATGATGCTTTAATTGGAGCAATTGCTGGATTTCTATTTATGTACTTTATTGCGTGGTATGGTAAAAAACGTTTTAAAAAAGAAGCTTTAGGTGGCGGAGATATTAAATTGTACTTTATAATAGGATTATTACTTGGATATCAAACATTATTTCTTTCGCTATTCTTTGCAGCAATATTTGGAATTATTTATAGTTTTTTACTTAAAAATAAAGGTAGTTATTTACCCTTTGTACCATTTATTTTTGCTGGTACAATAGTTACCTACTTTTTCGGTAATATAATTATAGAGTGGTATGTTTCATTAATCTTTTAGGGAAGAAGGTGTAAAAATGTCAAGATTGGCTATCAACTGTTTCTTTACGGATAAAGAATTTAATTTCATTGAAAAACCTGATGGGTATAATATGAAAAAACTTAAATACTCAAGTGTTAAATTACCTCCAGGGACGATTGAAAATGGTATTATTTATCGTGAAGAAGCTCTCACAAAGTTATTGAAAGACACTTTTAAACTTTTTAAAATTAAAGCAAGACGAGTGAATTTAATTGTTCATGAGGAATTATTTACATTTAGAACCATCGAAGTTCCAATTATTTATAAACCAAGTGAAATTGGGGACTATATTCAAGCACAAATTGGAAAAACAATCATGATACCATTTGATGATATGAAGATGGATTATATAATTCATAAGAAAAATGAAGACTCATATGAAGTGATTATGTTTTATGCACCTAAGCATGAACTTAAATCATATGTAGATTTATTTTATAATATGAATATGCAAGTTGTTAGAACGGATATTCCTCCACTATCATTACATCGATTATATTATTATCGAAAATATGAAGATTCTGATTTGAAATTTGAAACAGATATTATGTTTTTGGCTATTTTCGATGATACATATTCTATGTATATTTTTGATGAGGAAATTCCGATTTTCTCGATTGTACAAAACTTAAACGTTGGACAACTAGAAGGTGAAAGATACCTAGAAGTATTAGATCAAGAGGTTTCCAAAATATCAAACTATTATAAATACAATTTAAATGCAGGTGATGCAACGATTGACAAACTTGTATTATTTAATATGTCAACAAAACTTACAAACGAGCAGATTCATGATTATTTCTTTGAAGAAGGTTCGCTTCTTAAAACAGAAATGTTTGATATGAAAACGATTAGTAAAATCGTTGATACTTTGATTGATCGTGAATGTTATATTCCACTGGCAGCCAGTTTAATGGATCCGAAAGGAATGTGGTAATATGGCAAAAAAACAAGTATACGCTAAAAGTACAAGTGGAATTGGTGATTTCGTTTATGTAGATTTACTACCTGAAGTAAGAAGAGGTAGACAATTTAATGTAAATGTAATATCTGCATTATTGCTTGCTGTGGTTTCTGCATTTTTCTTAATTTATATACCATATCGTGACGCGACAATGGAAGTAGAGTCCTTAAATAGTACCAATAATGATTTAATCCATGAGTTAGCATTGACAAATGAAGAATTTACAGGTCATGAAATAGACTTAAATGTAATTGATTTTCAAGAGAATATTGATAATATAAGTACACTTAGAATTGATTTTAACAATATCATGGATGATATTGAATTAATTGTTAGTTCAAATGGTGGAAGAATAAAAGATATAACCTATGACACAGAAACAGAAACACTAGAAGTAACAATCTCAATCGTATCTCAATTTGTATTTAACGCAGTAAACAACCAAGTGTTGAATTTAAACTGGGTAAGTAGTAGTGAACACTCTACTCCAACTAGAGTAAATGATGAAGTGCAATTTACATCTAGGTTCAAGATTGGAGTTGATTACAATGTTGAATAGA
>JBFFKS010000310.1:0-2193 GCA_041555275.1 Xianfuyuplasma sp.
ACTTATTGAAAAAGTAAAAAGAGAAATGGAACAAAAATATGGTAGAGGTACTGAGTCAGAAAAATCATATAAAGGTGAAAGCTATAATCCGACATTTAAAAAGTCAGAGAGTTTAGGTAGTTTTGAACATGTAGAAGATGCCATTGCAGCTGCAAAGCAATCTCAAAAGCAACTTATGGAATTAACCATGGCGAAGCGAAAAGAGATTATTGCATCTATGCGAAAGGCAAGTCTCGATAACGCAAGGAAACTTGCTGAAATGGCCCATGAAGAAACAGGATTTGGGCGTGTCGATGATAAAGTGATTAAGAACATCCTCGCTGCTGAAAAAACACCAGGTACAGAAGACTTAGATGCAAAAGCATATACTGGAGACGATGGAATGACATTGATTGAACGTGCACCATTTGGTGTTATTGGATCAATTACACCTTCTACAAATCCTAGTTCAACAGTAATTAATAATAGTATCAGCATGGTTGCAGCAGGAAATGGTGTTGTATACAATCCACATCCTGGAGCTAAAAAAGTCTGTTTAGAAACCATCGCTATCTTGAACAAAGCAATACAAGATGCAGGGGGACCAAGTGAATTATTAACGGCACCGGTAAATCCAACAATGGAAACAAGCAGAGTTATTATGACACATAAAGATATTAGAATGCTTGCTGTTACTGGTGGTGAAGCAGTTGTGGAAATCGCTATGAAAAGCGGTAAAAAATGTATTGCAGCTGGTCCAGGAAATCCTCCAGTAATTGTTGATGAAACAGCAAATATCATCAAAGCAGCTAGTGACATCTTTAAAGGATCTAGTTTTGACAACAACATCCTTTGTATTGCTGAAAAAGAAGCATTTGTTGTCAACAGTGTCTTTAATGAGCTACGTTCAGAAATGGTTCGTTTAGGATCATATGAATTAAAACGTCATGAAATAGATATTGTTACTAAAGAAGTATTCACCACAAATAAAAAAGGTGAAACAGTCGTTAATAGAAATTATTTAGGTAAATGTGCATCGGAGATATTAAAAGCATGTAACATACCTGTTCATACTGATGTTCGTTTAATAATTGCAGAAGTACCTGAAACGCATCCATTTATTAACATTGAAATGTTGATGCCGGTATTTGGAATGGTACGAGTATACTCAATTGATGAAGCAATTGAAAAAGCAGTCATTGCAGAAAAAGGATATCATCATACAGCAATTATGCATTCTGAAAATGTTACAAATTTAACAAAAGCGGCAAGAGCTCTAGACACAACAATATTTGTTAAAAATGCACCATCGTATGCAGGCTTGGGAATTGAAGGAGAAGGGTTCACAACACTTACAATTGCTACCCCTACAGGAGAAGGGTTAACATCTGCTATCAGTTTCACACGAATTAGAAGATGTACACTGTCTGGTGGATTTAGAATTGTCTAATATGGATTATTTAAAAAGGATACAAGATGCCGGGATTGTAGGAGCTGGTGGAGCAGGTTTTCCTACCCACGTTAAATTAAATACAACATGTGAAATAGTTATTATAAATGGTGCAGAATGTGAACCACTATTAAAAGTAGATCAACAATTAATGGAATTTTATCCACAAGAAGTAATTGATGGTTTAAAAATTGCGATGAAACAAACAGGTGCTGTAAAAGGTGTCGTAGGACTTAAAAATAAATACAAGAAGGCCATTGAAAACCTAGATGAACTGCTTAAAAATGAACCATCAATTGAATTACACGTTGTTGGGGATTTTTATCCCGCAGGAGATGAACAACAACTTGTCTATGAAGTTACAAAAAAAGTAGTACCTTTGATGGGATTGCCACTTGATGTAGGATGTGTTGTTATCAATGTTGCAACAGCAATCCACATTGCAAAGAACGAACCAGTAACAGAAAGAAGCATCACTGTTGCGGGAGAAGTAAACATCCCACAAACATTCTTTGCTTCAGTTGGTACACCATTCAGTGAATTAATTAAGGAATGTGATGGACCTAGTGATACTGAAAATTACAGTATTATCGTTGGGGGACCAATGATGGGATACGTGGAACATGATTGGGATGCACCTGTGACAAAATTAACAGGTGGGATAATTATTCTTCCAAATGATCATTATTTAATAGATAAAAAAACACGGAAAACAACAACATATCTTAAATTAACAAAAGATATTTTTTGTCAATTTACTTACT
>JBFFKS010000311.1:0-2191 GCA_041555275.1 Xianfuyuplasma sp.
ATTAACAGATTATTTAGCGCAAGTTCCTGCTCAATGGTATAACAGTTTTGCAGGTGGAGAGTTTAATATCATACAACCTGTGCCAACTGACAAATGGCTAAAGGCTGATATACAACAATGGCTTACAGACAATGGTATTGAGTGGAACAGTTCAATGCTTAAATCAGAATTATTAACATTAATAAATTAATATTATGGCAATTACTAATAATGGGGTGGTAAATAGTTTACCTGCATCCCAACTACCAACAGGGTACACAAGACCAACAGTAACAACTTTTACAGATTGGGAGTATAAGAGAACGCTAAACTTGACAGTATTGAAGTCAACAGTAGAAAGTGCCACACCGGCAACTACAATGACTAATATTATTGAGAATGCTACAATAGGACTTGAAAAGCAAATAGTAGATATTATTGCTGCTGATTATTTGGCAACTGCAACAGTAAGTACTTATGCAGTGTGGACAGTATTATCAAATAATTATGCAGATGTATCAGGTACAGGAGATGCACTAACAGATACAGCATGTTCATATACTTGTACTCTTACTTTATATGTAAAAGCAGCATAATATGAGATTACCACAGTCAAAAAGATTAAGGTTTTCAGTAATAGTAATAATAGTTAATTTTATTATTGGGGCTTTTGGTATCTATCATAATACAGACCTACAAGCATTAGGAATGTTTTTAGCGATGTCAAATGCTCCTTTATATGCCTATGTGTTGGGTGATACATATAGAGCATCTAACAATAAACAGTAATATCATGGCACCTAAAAACAAAGAGAAATTACCATCATGGATAATCAGCGTATTATTAGCTATAATTACAGGGTTAATTAGTATAATAGGCTTCTTTTATCTTGAAGACAGGGAAGTGCAAAAAGAGGCAATTAAAACGCAAATCCAAACAAGTAAAGAACTTATTAAATCGGTTAATACACTTGATAAATCAGTTAGGCAAAATACTGCACAGTTAGAATTAAAATCCATAATTGATACTACTCAAGATAATAGGATAAATCATAACAAAACTGAAATTAATAAACTGAAAGACAATGATGAACAGCAAGATATAAAATTAAAAAAAATTAACATGAAATTAGGAGGGATTTATTGATGAATTGTTTTGAATATTTTGAAGGGTTAATAGATGATTTAACCCCTGCACAATTAGCAGAGATTGAGGCGCAATATCAAACAACAGGTATTACACCGGGAGAATTTATGAGATGGGTGATAAAAAAATTAGAAGAGTGGGTAATGCCATAATAATATTTTGGTGCTTAATAGGGTTTTATTTTGTAGAACTATTTGAGGATCGAGATTTATGGGAGTATTTCACATTAATGATTATAGGTTTAAGGATATTTATAGATCTTAAATCTAATTGGAGGTATTTATTTGTTTTTGTCTTAGTATGGAATGTTTTAGATGAAGCAAGGATTTACTTAAATGACGATTTTGTTGACTATACAACTATAATTTTATTTGTATTGACAATATTAAAAATGCTATATAATATTTATAAACCATTAAGAGAAATAGAATATGATAAATTATTTAATACTTAATTGGCAACCCTTATTGATTGCCTACCTATCAGCAGCAGCATATCTAATCTTTAATGAACTTGAAGATGAAAGTGTACGCAACAACTGGAAAACTAACGAGCAGTTTATGAATAGTGAATACTCATGGATAAACAAATGGAAGTGGAGATATGGAGAGAGGATACCAATAGAGGGTAAAAAGTGGTATTACTTATGGGCCTTTACTCCAAAGTATGTAGAGAGGTTTTATCTATCAACTACTATATTAGTATTTCTAACAGATGGAGAGCATTTATTCCAATTTCTAAAAAACAGATTTATAACCTTTATAGGCTTTGCTTTTGGGTGGCAATTGTTTGTTGCTATTCAATTAGGCTTATGGCTTGGAAGTATTATTAAAGAACTAATAAAAAAGATACAATGAGTTTATCATTTAAACAACAAATATTTAGTCAGCAGATAGCAAGGCTAATTATTTATGCAAATTCTTTAGGAGTTAATTTAACTTTCGGAGAGGCATACAGAACAGAATACCAACAGGCAGAATATTTGCGTACAGGTAAATCAAAAACAATGAACTCAAACCATTTGAAAAGATTAGCAGTAGATTTTAATTTCTTTATAGATGGTAA
>JBFFKS010000312.1:0-2184 GCA_041555275.1 Xianfuyuplasma sp.
ACATTGGCACACAGATATTGAATATCATTGTTAATGATGGAACACCACCTATATTAGAGGTTAAGCCTGAATGTAAGTTTATCATTGATGTTGGTGGAGATTTATCAAATATATCTAATTGTTTTACTTCAACTGATAACGTTGATCAAAATGAATTTGTTGAAGGAAATTTTATAGTTGATTCTAGTGGATTAGATTCAAGTATTGAAGGAACATATAATATCTTTATAGATTACGCTGATACTAGCGGAAATCTAATAGAGACTCAAGAATATTATGTTGAAGTTATTGATTCAGTTAATCTAGAGTATTTAATTTATGAATTGAACAATACTAATGATAGTTATAAAATAACGATGTATAAACATGCCGGACCTGAAGAATTAGTGATTCCAAGTTATATTAATTATCTTCCAGTAACAGTTCTTGGACCACATTCATTCCAACAAACAGATTTAACAAGTGTCGTTATCCCAGAGACAATTATTGAAATAGGAAATTATGCATTTTCAGGAAATAAGCTATTAGAAGTTGTAATTCCTAATAGCATTACTGCAATTAATAACTACGTATTTTCTAATAATGAATTAACCAGTGTTACTCTACCAATAGGGTTAACTTCTATTGGGGCAAGTGCATTTGCGGATAATCACTTAACTGAAATCGTCTTTCCAACAAGTTTAGAAATGATTATGGGTGGAGCATTCTTCAATAATAGAATTGCTGAAGTAATTATTCCTGAAGGTGTTACATTTATCGACGTTGATGCATTTGGAGTTAATTTTTCAAAGATTATAACGTTACCTGAGAGTTTAGTTTTTGTTGGAGAAAAAGCATTTATGGGTCATATCGCAGATTCTATTTATCTAGGTGCAAATGTAACCGAATGTAACAGTGCGTTCATTCCTGGACAAGAAATAATTGATGATAAATACGAGTATACTGGACATTCATTTACATATACAGTTTCAGAAAACAATGAAGTATATACCGAAGTTGATGGGATATTATATTCTAAAGACATGACAAAAATTGTTCACTATCCATTAAACGAATGGAATGCAGATTTTACTATTCCTAGTTCAGTGACTGTAATCGGAGATAATGCATTTGTTTTTCAAGGCAGACTTAATAGTATTAAAATCCCCTCATCTGTTGTAGAAATTGGTAGATTTGCCTTCTCAGCAGTTTCAGTAACAGAGTTGAACATCCCAAGCTCTGTGATAGAAGTAAAAGAAAAGGCATTCCTATTTACATTTATTGATACGTTATATTTTGATCTAGAAATTACCTATGATCAATGGGGGTATAGTTCAATAAATAATATACGTGTTCATGATTTTATCGTAGGAGATGATAATCCGACATATAGAACAATAGATGGTGTTTTATTCCAAGGAACTACACTCGTTAAATATCCTGTTCAAAGAGATGCTACGGAATACATCATACCTGAGGGAACAACATTCCTAGCACATAGATCATTCTCTGAATCAGTGATCCAAACTTTAACATTACCTGCTTCACTTGAAAATATGGCTCAAGATGTTTTCTTTCTTTATAACAACTACTTAACAAGGGTTATCGTTCTTGGCGAAGATGCTCATAGATTCAATGATATTTGGGAATCTACTGGATTACCATTAAATCAAAGACCTAGATAAAAATCTTTAAAGGGCCAATTATAGGCCTTTTTTATATGGTTTTTACAATATTTGCCTTTTATTTTTAGAGTAGTATACTATGGGGGAAGTTTGAAAAACAACTTCAAATATGGAAAGTAGAAGGGATTGAAGAATATGTTAGGTTTATACATTATTATTGGTGTGGTATCATCTGTATTTCTATTATGGATACTAGGATTTCGTGTGATACCAAATGACAAAGTAGGAGTAATTGAAAAAAGATGGTCTTTTAAAGGATCACTAAACAGCGAAATCATTGCGTTACATAAAGAAGCTGGGTTCCAACCAAACGTTATACGTGGTGGTATCCACTTCCTAAGTCCTGTGATGTTTAAAGTTCACATCGTATCATTAGTAACGATTCCTCAAGGAGAAATTGCGTATGTATTCGCAAGAGACGGGGAAGCATTACCTGGTACACAAACACTAGGACGAGTAGTAGAAGAATCAGATCATTTCCAAAACGTCCAAGGTTTTATTGAAAATGGCGGACAAAAAG
>JBFFKS010000313.1:0-2164 GCA_041555275.1 Xianfuyuplasma sp.
ATAGCAAGTGAGCTTTTACCATAAAATCTTCATGTAAACCAACATAGGCAACACCATGGTACATCTTTTTATTACGTGAGTTAAAGATTGCATCTCGTAATAGAGATGCATATTTTTCACGATTTGTATGATTAATCAGTTTTCGTGCTTTTGCTTGTCTCCCAGTTACAATACCATCATTAAAAATGAGGACTTTAGCATCTTTATGTAAACCAAGGTCGATTGCTTTATATACAGGTAAATCGGAAATAATTGTACCTGGTGCATTTTTAGCCAACTCGTATGCTTGAGATATTGACGTTACTTTCGTCACGTTGTTACGATAAAAGGCAGTTTCTATTGTAGAACGAACACGATTAAAAAGAAGAGGTGTTTTGGTGCCGATTTCTGATCTTGATAACTTACTTTTTGTTGACATGTGGACACCTCCTATAAATTAGCTACTAAAGCACTAAGCGCGATAGAATAGAATTTGCTTTCTTTTGAATCTGCACGACTTGTTAAAACAATAGGTTTCGTTGCTCCGGCAATTACACTTGCACTTTTTGCATTTGCTAGAAACATCATCGTCTTATAAAAAACGTTTCCTGATTCAATACGTGGCATGACTAAGATATCAACGTCACCAGCTATTGGATCTTTAATGCCTTTGTGTAGTGCAGCTTCTTTACTGATTGCATTATCTATAGCGAAAGGACCACCAACAATACATCCATTGATGATGCCATCTTTATTCATTTTTACAAGTTTCTCTGCATCTAGAGTTGCTTCCATCTGGGGATTAACTTTCTCAACCGCAGCAATAATACCAACGTGTGGATTATGGATTCCGATAGCGTGTGCTATTTGAACGCTGTTCTCAACTATTTGTCTTTTTTCATCTACATCGGGAGCAATATTCATTGCACCATCTGTCATAAAAATTAGTTTTGAATGTGTTGGGACTTCCATAACAGATACATGTGAAATTCTATTTTGAGTTCGTAGTCCGAATTCCCTGTTTAAGGCAGCTCTAAGAATGATGCTTGTATCTACCAAACCTTTCATAAGGAAGTAACCCTCATTACCACTAACTAGTTTTACAGCTTTTAAACAAGCTTCAGTGTGGTCCGGTTCATCTATAATTACGTAATTACTTGGTTTGAAATTCAATTTGCTTAAAATCTTGATGATTTCATTTTTATCACCAACTAATATTCCATTAATGATATCTTCTTTTCTAGCCATTTCAACTGCTTCTAAAACATGTTCATCTGCAGCGCAAGCAACAACTAGTGTTTTGGTATTGATTTTTTTTGCGTATTGTACCAACTCGTCTATTGAATTTATCATAATATCCCCCTTTAATTGTATTGTTTTGATGTTTCCTCGTTTTTTAAAACTCTTAGTGCTCCAAATGCAAGTGATTCCATTTCATCTTCCCCAGGGAAAACAAGTACTTTGGAAATAAAACTTACGCGTGTTTTAATATAGTCTATTATGAACTTATCATATGCTAAACCACCAGTAATTACAACTGCGTCAACCTTACCTTTTAAAACAGCAGCGCAACTACCAATTTCTTTTGCGATTTGATAACACATTACTTCAGTCATAAATTTAGCTTCATGGTCACCATCTTTAATGCGTTTCTCAATTTCGAAACCATCATTGGTTCCAAGGTATGCAACAAGGCCACCATTTCCGTAATTCATTTTTTGTATTTCTTTTAAAGTGTATTTACCACTTAAAGCCATTTTGTATAAAGGTCCAATAGGAACTCCACCACTTCGTTCTGGTGACATTGGACCATCACCATCAAGTGCGTTATTAACATCAATTACTCGTCCGTTTTCATGAGCACCAACACTGATGCCTCCACCTAAATGAGCAACGATAAGGTTTAATTCATTATAGTCTTTGTTTAGTTGTTTAGAAGCTTTTAAAGCTACAGCTTTTTGGTTTAGTGCATGGAATAAACTTTGACGTCTTATAGCAGGCATTCCTGTGTATCTAGCGATGTCATTCATTTCATCAACTGCAACGGGATCTACAATAAAAGATGGTTTATTAATTTGATCTGCTAAGTCTTTTGCGATAACACATCCAAGATTACTGGCGTGTTCTCCTCTTGGAGCTTCTTTTACATAATCAATCATTGCTTCATTAACCAAATATGTTCCAC
>JBFFKS010000314.1:0-2127 GCA_041555275.1 Xianfuyuplasma sp.
AAAGTGTGGCATGAATATAGAGAAAATTGTAATAATGATTCGACAGGAACAAACTGTTTTGTCCCTACTTCTATTATTTTAAACAATCAAAAACCTTATACAGATCCAAGTAAAATAATATTAGATGAAGAAGCAGTATCTATTACACTAGAAGAAAATATGAGTATTGATCTTGGTGGTGTTTCAAAAGGATATATTTCTGGTAAAATTTTAGAATACATTAATCAATATAATTTTAGTGGCTACTTAATCAATAACGGAGAATCTAACATTTCAATAGGTGGTTCACACCCAACACGAGAAAACAGTAAGTTTCTACTAGCTGTAAAAGATCCTACCTACGATTTCTTTACAAGTCCAGACACTATGAAAAGTTACTATGCGACCGTTTATTTAGGAGCAGGTGAGCAACTTGTTACAAGTGGAGATTACCAACAATTCTATGAAGTGGATGGTGAGTTATATCACCATATCATACACAACGAGACATTGTTCCCTGAACGATATTGTAGAAGCGTTAGTATCATCCATACAGATCCAGCCTTAGCAGATATTTACTCAACAGCAATCTTCCTAATGCCGGTGAACGAAGGTATCGAATTTGTTAATTCAATTGATGGATTAGAAGCGATATGGTACGGCTTAGATGGTACGGTATCATTTAGTCAAAACTTTGAAGCAAATTATCTAAACACATTATATAATCAGGAGTGATTTTTCACTCCTTTTTTTTACCTCTAATTGTAAAATGACTGTGTAAATTATAATCATTATAGATTACCTTTAAAGTGTTCGAATATAAAACTATAATAAGGATATACATAATATTTATAATAAATATAAATTAGATAAAAAAGGAGATACAAAGGATGAAAAGATTAGCCTTATTTACTCTTATCACTTTAAGCGGATTGCTACTTTCAGGATGTGACTTAATTCCAACAGAAGTCGTCGATCAGTTAAGCGAGGAATTGTGTCGTGATAATCCAGAGAATGAATTATGCGATATTGAGAACCTAAATGATCTTGAAGAAGATGTTGTTAAGGGCTTAGTACAAGATGCATTTACCGATATTAAAGATGGAAACACGGAAGCTTGTAATCAAGTTTTCGCAATTACAAATACAGATTTATTAGATGAGTGTAAGAATGCAGAAAACACTTTACTCCCTACTGATGTAACTGATTTTGAAGTTATAGAAGTTGTAAAAGAGGGAGAATTCTATATTATAAAAGGACGAACAAACAATAGTGATGAATTTATAGAGATTAAAGTTAGTGTTGGTGAAGTGGAAGGTAACCTACGTATTACTACGTGGGAAGCATCTACAGAAAACGATCCAGTACTTGCAGAAAAAATGAGTGCTGAAGACTTAATTAGAGCATTCTTTGCAGATCATAGAACATTGTCACAAGAAGCTTTATGTGAAAAATACTATGATGGGACAGAACAAACTACTTGTTCAATGGAAGTGGATGATTTAGGAATGAGTATGCTATACGAGGTTATCTCAGTTAGTTTAGTTGAAGCTGGCTTATATAGTGCCGTTGTTCAAGTGGGCACAAATGCTGAAACAGAACAATTCTTCTTTAAACTAGACCCTGATGATGATGGAGATACTATCTTAACTACACTTTATCGAGACAGTGTTGATGATGATTGTGATGGGGAAATTGATCCATCATGTATGGTTGAATTCTTGGATCAATTAGAACTCAAAATGCTTTTAGAAGCTTTCATTGCAGATTATCAAGACCCAACAGTTTCGAATGAAGAGATTCTAGCAATGTACTTCTTTGGATTAGATATGGGAGAGTTCCTTGAAGAAAGAGCGATGGACTTAGAAGCAGGTACCCTGTTTACATTTGTTTCACTAGAACCAAAAGATAATAGTGAAATGATGATGTTTGAATTAACAATGGATGTAACATATGGCGATTCAACATCACAAATGATGGTTTTGGTTTCTGCTATATGGGTTACTGAAGGAATGGCAATCCTAAATTTCCATGGTGAAGATAACGACTGTGATGGTATTGATGAAGATTGCGATGGTGATTTCCTAGATTTAGAATCTACTAAAATGTACTTTGAAACTTACTTAGTGAGTTATCTAGATGCTTCAA
>JBFFKS010000315.1:0-2125 GCA_041555275.1 Xianfuyuplasma sp.
AAGAAGATCTAATGAATAATGAAACAATTCTCAATAATAATGGAGATTTAGTTGATTTTAAAATAAGTTTAGAAGGAGATTTTATATATTCTATACAAAATGACTATAAAATTAATATTTATGATACGTCTGATTTTTCTCTTAAAGAATCCATTTTAATAAATCAAATTGGTAGTAATATATTTATAGATGGAGATAAATTAATAATTATTGATTATGATTCATTTTCTAACCCAGTAAATGTTTATCTATCTATTTATCAAAACTAACATTGCCCAACAAAGAACTGAGTTAAAAAACAAAATAATATAAAATTAAAACATCAGAAAATTGCGTTTTCAAGCCCGCTACTTTTCATGTCATAAACCATTATAGCCAATTAACTACCTTGAAGAGAATTATTTCAACAATTATAAATTAACAAATTATGTTTACATTATCGAAACAGAAGATTACACTTTTACAAATGATAACTATATTAAGTTTAATTTACTCCTGCTCTTCTAATAATGGTTATGTAGTTGATGTATATCAAACTTCACAATCTGGAGACAATCTCAAATTAATTAAACAAAACCCAACGATACAAGCATTAGGAGAAATCAAAAAAGTTAGTTTACAGATTAAGCCCGACCAAAAATTTCAAGAGTATGTTGGTTTTGGGGCTTCTTTTACCGAATCTTCTGCATGGAACTTGGCAGCCATTCCAGAAACAGTACGTAAAAAAGTATTAACACGTCTTTTTAGCCCAACAGAAGGTGCTGGATTTTCCCTTACACGAACACATATCAATAGTAGTGACTATTCAAATGGTCACTACACTTATGTTGATTCAGGGGATACAAGCCTTTCTACTTTCAGTATAAAAGAAGACATGAAAGGTTTTACTGGTGAAGAAAATGATCAAGTAAGAGGTATTGAGTTGATAGAACCTAATTATGACATTATCCCAATGATCCTTGAAGCAAAAAGTATTCAAGGAGCAGATTTTAACATTATTGCCTCACCTTGGAGTCCCCCATCGTGGATGAAATCTGGAGAAACTTTAGAGATGACCAACGGCACTTTACTACCTCAATACTATGAAGTTTGGGCAAAATATCTTTCAAAGTACGTAACTGCCTATGCGGAACAAGGCATAGATCTTTGGGGAATTACTCCACAAAATGAGCCGCTACATGCACATAATGCACGTTGGGATAGCAATGGGTTTACTGCTGAGCAAGGCCGCGACTTTTTACGGGATTACTTAGGCCCTCAACTTGTTAAAGATGGCCATTTGAAACTTAACGATTTAGATGCGGGATTACGAGTTTTAATATATGATCATAATAAGTCTACAATGAACGATTATGTTAGAGCAACTTATAGCGACGTTGAAGCAGCTAAATATGCATGGGGTACTGGGTTTCACTGGTACGCTAACTCTGAACTTGAAGAAAATAATTGGTATAAGAAAGAATTAGATACTTTAAGAACAACTTGGCCAAACAAAGGAATGATTCATACTGAATCGAGCATTGATATTGACGCTAACGATCCGATAGGTCAATACTGGAGGGAAAGTACTGACTATGCAGGTACTTTTGTGCCTTTCGACACCTACGCTTACGATATAATCACAGATCTGAATCACGGAGTTCAAGGTTACATAGAATGGTGTATGATTCTGAGTAATAAAGGTCAACCAAATCCTTACGACAACTTTAATAGTGCACCAGTACTGATTAACCCAGTTACTGACGAGGTGATTTATACACCTCTCTATTACTTATTAAGCCATTTTAGTAAGTTTATACGACCTGGAGCACACAGAATCGAATTAGTTGGCGAAGAGATTGAGGGTCTTGCATATACAGCAGCAATAAACGTCGATGGTTCCATTGCTGTAATTGTCTTTAATAGGACCATAGCACCCTTCGAGTTGCAGCTAACTTTGAAATCCAAAACGCATAAAATACAAATTGCGCCAAGGGCTCTTCAAACAATCAATTTTCGAAACAATTAATTCGGTTAAAAGAACCTTGATAAATTAACAGCGTAAATCAATTTTAACCTGTAGCCATATTTCAGGATTAGACATTCTAAAATCTACTTAATAACATCAACTAACACATTAAATTTA
>JBFFKS010000316.1:0-2123 GCA_041555275.1 Xianfuyuplasma sp.
GGACAAACAAAAGAGTATCCAAACAAGATGGAAATTGGTAAATAGAATATTTATTTTTTTTGTGATTCTTATATTATCAGTATTAATCTTTAGGGAGTATCAGATTTTTAGATCAAATATTGATTACTTCAACGAGAATCTATATGAGTATGAATTACATGAACTAGAACACGAAGTAGACAACAGAGTTGATGAAATCGAGTTTGTTAAGGAAGTAATAGATATTGAGTTCCATAACTCTTTAGAAAAAGTTGTTAAGAATGTAGATTTTTTTGCTAATGAAGCTGTTCAAGCACTTGATTCATCTGCTACATTAGAAGAGAAAAGATCAGTCTATATTGAAACAATTTATCAGTATGATATCTATGAAGATGATTATTTATTTTTTGCAATGGATTTGGAAGGGAACAGTTATCTTTCAGGTTTAACTAAAAATCTAGAAGGAACCAATATCAGTTTTTTACAAGATGCTGTAACAGGAGCTTATTTTGTCTTAGACATGATTGATATAATAAACAATTCTGAAGACAATCAAGGATTTGTAACTTACTACTGGCTGAAAGAAGTTGGTGGCGAGCATATAAAGAAAACATCCTTTATCTTCTATAATGAAGAAATTGATCTCTTTATTGGTACAGGTTTATATGAAGTAGACTATATAAGTCAAGTTCAAGATGAGTTGTTTAGTAGAATTACTTCTTATTATAAAGACACTGATGATTATATTTACCTTATTTCTTATAGTGGTGAAATAGTATATCATCCAAATGAAAATTTTGATGAGGAAGCTTTACAAAATGTAAAAATTGATGGGGAACCTTTTCATGAAACAATATTAAATGATCTTCAAACATCAGATACAACATTTCGTGACTATTACTTTGATTTTGAAGGTGTAGATCAAATGAAAACAGCATATGTTCGAAAAATTGATGATTGGGATATGTATTTAGGAAGATCCTTTGTTTTTGGTGATTTGCAACTAGAGCAGCAACAATATTTTAATAGTTTGGTTGTTGATTTTGCTGTATTCAATGTAGCTGTATTTTTATTTATTTTAACATTTGTAGTTATAATTAAATTTCTTATAAGCAAGAACTTTTCAGACATAAGTGAGTTTTTCAAAGAACAAAATGATAATGTTAAAGAAGCGTCGTACAAAGATGCACTAACTGGAGTATATAACAGGAATTTCATTGACGTTGCAATGGCAAAGATACCAAATGATTGTGAAAATATTTCAATTTTTATGTTAGACGCTAATGGTTTAAAATTAATTAATGATGTTTACGGGCATAGTGCTGGAGATGAATTATTAATTGCTCTTGCCGAAACACTAGAAACAGTCTTTAAAGGTGGAACAGTCTTTAGATGGGGTGGAGATGAATTTATAGTTCTTCTTTTAAATGATAAAAAGAATCCAGATGAATACGTTGCTGAATTTCAACAACTGTCATCAACTGTTAAAGTTAAAAAAATTGATTTATCAGCTTCCATTGGATACGTCGTATCAGACGAGAGAAGTGAAGACATTTACGATTTGATAGATCAAGCAGAAATTATGATGTATAAAAATAAAACTTTTGAATCAATTTCAACCAAAAGAATTCTGATTGATAATATTCTTCATACCTTATATAGTAGTTTTGATTTTGAAGAAACCCACTCGAAAAATGTAATGGAGCACTCAGTTAAAATTGGTAATTTGCTAAGTCTAAATAAAGATGAAATAGATCGATTGAGATTGGCTGCGTTATTACATGATGTTGGAAAAATTGGTATGCCAAAAAATATTGTGAATAAAACAACAAAATTTACTAAAAGTGATATTGATTTAATAAGAAACCATCCAGAAAAAGGAATGCGTATCTTGTCAGCATATCCCGAACTAAGCGAGTTCGGAAACTATTCATTTACACATCACGAGCGTTTTGATGGTACTGGGTATCCCCGAGGATTAAAAGCAGAAGAGATACCTTTATTTTCAAGGATTATAAGTGTTGCAGAAGCATACGATTCGATGATTTCTGACAAACCTTATAAAGCAGCTTTGGATAAAGAGGCGGCAATAGAGGAACTTATACTTTATAAAGGGAAGCAATTTGATCCAGATATTATTGATA
>JBFFKS010000317.1:0-2117 GCA_041555275.1 Xianfuyuplasma sp.
ATACTTGTTAACTTTCTAATTGGGATTGTGTTTACTATCCTTGGAAGAATACTAAATATCTTTAATACAGTTGAAAGTATTTACGGTTTAGTGATTCTTATTCCAATGATTGCACTTTGGATTAGAAGAATGCACGATATTGGTAAAAGCGGATGGAATATTTTATGGTGGCTGTTACCAGTTATTGGCTGGATTTATGTTATTTATTTAGCAATTCAACCTAGTAAATAAAAAAAAGTTAACCTACGGGTTAACTTTTTTATTTGTTATTAATAAACATACTATCACCAAAGCTAAAAAAACGGTATCGTTCCTTTATAGCTTCCTGATAAGCATTCATAACATTTTCTTTCCCTGCAAGTGCAGATACCAACATTATAAGTGTAGATTTTGGTAAATGAAAATTAGTAAATAAGGCATCAATAGCTTTAAATTTATAACCAGGATAAATGAATATGTCACTCCACCCACTTGTTTCAACAAACTCATTGTGATCACGTAGAATAGTTTCAAGTGTTCGGAGTGATGTCGTACCAACAGCGATAATTCTTCGATTATCTTCTTTGGCTTTGTTTAAAATATCAGCTGTATTTTTAGTAATCATATAAAATTCAGAATGCATTACATGATCATTTATATTTTCTACTGCTACTGGGCGAAATGTACCAAGGCCAACATGCAATGTAACATATGCCAAAATAACACCTTTATCACTTAATTTTTTCATCAAATCTTTTGTAAAATGCAATCCAGCGGTAGGTGCTGCTGCACTACCTTTAAATTTATTATATACAGTTTGATATCTATTCTGGTCAATTAACTTTTCGTGAATATATGGCGGTAATGGCATTTCACCCAATTGATCAAGGACTTCATAAAAAACACCCTTGTAAATCATTTTAAAATCCCTGATTCCTTCATTGTCCACTCTGATACATTCAGCTTTTAATCTTCCATCTCCAAAAGAGATTATAGTACCAACCTTGATTTTCTTTGCTTTCTTAACCAAACATTCCCAAACATCACCTTCTTTTTGTTTAAGAAGTAATATTTCAATTGCAGCCTTTGTAATCATTTTTTCCCCATATAGGCGTGCCGGTATTACTGATGTATCGTTTAAAACAAGTACATCACCTTTTTCTAAATAGTTTATCATATTAGCGAAGTGGTCATGCTTTATATCCCCGCTATCCTTATTTAGTATTAGTAATCGCGACGCACTCCGATCTTTTAGAGGAGTCTGTGCTATTAACTCTTCTGGTAAATGATAATTAAAATCAGAAACTTTCATTAAAACAACCTCGTATTGTGTGTTTTTTTTAAGTGTTTGAATGCTTTTTCTGTAGCAACTCTTCCTCTTGGGGTTCTTTTTATAAATCCGATTTGTAGTAGATATGGTTCATAGACATCTTCCATTGTTGTTGGTTCTTCTCCTATGGATGCAGCTAAACTATCCAGACCAACTGGTCCACCACCGAAGTTATCAATTAATCCTATTAAGTATGAGTAATCTTTAGCATCTAGTCCAATTTCATCTATATTTAGTTTTCCTAGTGCAAGTTTGCACATATCTTTACTAATTACACCATTATTAAGTACATCAGCAAAATCACGAACACGTCTAAATAAACGATTTGTAATACGAGGTGTACCACGGCTTCTTCTAGCAATTTCAACAGTTGCATCCTCATGGATATCACATTCGTAAATCTTTGCTGTTCGATGACATATCTCATTTAATTCATCCTGTGAATAGTATCTTAATTTATGAACAACACCAAAACGATCTCTTAACGGTGCACTTAAATCACCAAATCGAGTTGTTGCTCCCACAAGAGTAAATGGTGGCAAATCAACACGTATCGACTTGCTTGTTGAATCTCTACCAACGATTATATCAATTACATAATCTTCCATGGCAGGATATAAAATCTCCTCAACAATTCTTGGTAATCTGTGGATTTCATCAATAAAAAGAATATCTCCAGGTTCAAGACTAGTTAAAATAACTGCTAAATCGCCACTTCGTTCAATTGAAGGGCCACTTGTAATTTTTATGTTAACTCCTATTTCATTCGCTATAATATTAGCTAATGTAGTTTTTCCAAGTCCAGGAG
>JBFFKS010000318.1:0-2108 GCA_041555275.1 Xianfuyuplasma sp.
GATAAAGAAACAAGTGGACTTTTAGTCGTTGCGAAAAACGCAAAAGCACTTGAACATTTATCTAATCAATTAAAAGAGAAGACAGTTACTAGAAAATATATCGCTCTTGTAGAAGGTGTAATTGCGCATAACTTAGGAAAAATCAATGCACCAGTTGGAAGAGATCCTAAAAATCGTCAAAAGATGGCTGTTACTGAAAATGGTAAAGAATCAGTAACAAATTTTAAAGTGCTCGCAAGATATAGTGAATACACTTTAATCGAATGTGTTTTAGAAACTGGTAGAACCCATCAAATACGCGTCCATTTAAATTATATTAACCATCCTTTAGTTGGAGACCCTAAATACGGAAAGCGTAAAACAGATACAACATACGGGCAATTCCTACATGCTAAAACTTTAGGGTTTATTCATCCTACAACGAACGAATACATGGAGTTCGATAGTGAATTACCAGAGTATTTTACAGAATATCTAGAAAATTTAGAATAGAGGATTATCATGGCTGATATCTATTTACATTCGAGATTAAGCGAAGATGTTATGAAGGAACTGGATATTGATGTAGATCAAAATCTGGTTTTTTTAGGTGCACAAGGTCCAGATCCGATGTACTATAATGTATTTCATAAAAATCATAAAACATTTCGTTATTACGCCAATAGTATGCATCGAAATGATACAAGAGATATATTTAAACATATGATATCGTATGTTGAAAAAAATCAGCAGAAGGACACTATTTCATTCCTGATTGGATATATATGTCATTACGCGTTGGATGTAAAAATACATCCATATGTATACCATAATGTCGGAATCGTAAAAGAAGACGATCCAGATACGTATCAATATAAAGGTCTTCATCTTAAATTTGAACGTTCGATTGATGCCTTAATGATTCAAAAGGAATTAGGGATTCCATCTCGTAAATTAAAATTATCTAAAAAGTATATGCCAATAAAACATAGTCCAGATTCAGTGAACAAAATTATGGGGTACGTTATTAAAAAAATGTATGATGATGAAAATGGTGCTAATATCTACAAAGAAGCAGTAGCGAAAATGTATAAAAACATCAATGTAATGGTTTATGATCCCTTTGGAATTAAAAAGCAAATATTCAAACTTGCTGATTTCATAAGACACAGCCATGATATGTTTTTGTCCGATGTATCATACTTCAATCATTTAGAAAAATACGATTATCATAATTCACAAAAAAAAGCATGGTATCACCCTGTAACAAATGAAGAGTATCATTATTCAGTGATGGACCTATATGACCAAGCACGGTTATTTGCACTTGATATGATCCCAAAAACAATGAAATATATCGCTGGTAACAAGAGTATTAATCTTAATAGTGTATTTGAGAATTTATCTTTTAACTCTGGTCTTGATTGTAATCAGGATAAACCATTTCAGTATTACAACATTTACCGCAAAAAGTAATGTATTCATACATGTGTAATACAGTACTGCGAGCAACGGCCTTCTAAACCTACAGCATAAAAAAAAGACGGAGTTCTCCGCCTTTCAATTATTGGACTGTGATGGAAATTAAACAGTGGTTACCTGTGGTATCATATACATATGATGGTTTCGTCTAACACTGTTTAAAAACCGCTTAGTCCAAATTAGGGAATTTATTTATTAAGTTTATGGAGAATGAGAAAATCAAACTGCTTGATAGTGGTGTTAGTTTTGATGTTGAAAGTGAGATTTTAGAATATCTCCAGATATTTGGTCGAATTAAATAACAAAAGGGCACACGACATAAAGTCTTGTTAGTGCCCTTTTTTGTATGTTATAATATTTTTTGTAGGAGATGATTATATGATTGAAAGGATATTATACAATTGTAACTACTTTTCCATACTAAAAAAAAAAACGATAATAACAATCTATCGTTTTTTAATATATCCAGATTTCATATTCAATATTCCAGTCATGAAAAGTAAAATGGAGATAATCGTTATCATTATATAATATTTTGTTGAATTAAATCCTCTAAATAGAATAACTCCAGTGTTGAAAATTCCTAATAAGAAGAATACTACACCACTTAGAAATTTCTTGTTGAGCATTTGAATCACCTCCATTTA
>JBFFKS010000319.1:0-2108 GCA_041555275.1 Xianfuyuplasma sp.
CATTATTTCCAGTTCAGATTGAAGATACATCAAAACTTGGAAACAAATTAGTTCGATCTCTAGGATGGAATAAACCAACTAAAAACAGTACATCAGGAGATAACACAAGTCTTGAAAATACAATATTGCATACCGGTTTTACAGGATGTAATGTCTTTATCGAAAAGGAAAAAGGAATTGGGTTTGTATTACTAAGTAATGCTGTTCATCCCAAACGGGAATTGAACGGAATTAGACACTATAGAAATCGTATTGGTAATGTAATAATTCCCACTAAGGAGACGATATAACATGGTTAAAAAACTACTATTAATATCACTATTAACAATTGCTTCTTTAGCATTGGTTGGATGTGTCAAAGAGGAACCAGAAAAAGAAATAACATTGACAGTTAATAATCAATTTACTGAAATGACCGAAGGAGACACCATCCAACTTAGTTACGGAACAAACGATACGGAGGGTGTTCTATTAACATCAAGTAATACTGACGTTTTAACAATCACAGATACTGGACTTGTAGAAGCCATTGGTGAGGGAGAAGCAACGATCACCTTAACTTCAAAGGAAAACAGTAAATATACGTATACTTTCAATGTTATTGTTAATAGATTAATTACTATTAGTTTTCCAAGTGATGAAGTCATCATTACAGAGGGTGAAACAATAAATCTTGTACCAACAAGTAACGACGATGATGGCGTGACTTATGATTCTACAAATAAAGATATATTTGTTGTAGACCCACTAGGGAATGTAACGGCTAAAAAAGAGGGTAGTGCCTATCTAACATTCACCTCAGTTACTGATAATACCAAACAAGAATCGGTAAAGATAACTGTAAGAAAACTCATCAATCTGCATTTGGATCAAACAAGTGAAGTATTCATTGTAGGAGATGGAAAATTAATTTCATACATCAGCAATGATGATGTTGAATTTTCATCAAGTAACACTGCTGTTGTATCTGTAACAGAACAAGGAGTTATGGTAGCAGAAGGACCTGGAGAAGCAATAATTACAGTTACTTCAACTTACGATAATTCCGTTTCAGACACAATTACTATTGTTGTATTTAACTACACAGAAAACATTGAAATTACTGGTAATAGTTTGATGAATATTGGGATGACAAACGAATTATCAATTATAGTAACTCCAGATCAAGCTTTTAGTACTGTATTATGGGAAACAACAGATGAAACAATCGCTACAGTTGACGAAAACGGAATTGTAACTGCATTACAAAAAGGAACCGTTACAATTACTGCAACTTCAGCACTAGATGATTCAGTTGTGGATACCTTTGATATAGAAATACTAAACATTTTAGTTGTTGACTCAACAACACAATCAGGAGATACACTAGAATATTTAGGGGTAGAACTTGAATTCGGAATCAATTTGTTTGCAACAATTTCAACTGCATTAGCCAATGCAGTAGATGATACAGCTATCTATGTTCTTGAAGGAACCTATATAGAAGATTTTATAATCGACAACAGTAGAATATCTTTAATTGGTGTTAATGCAATCATTGAAGGAAATGTCATTGTTAGTGCAAATGATATTCACATGATGAACTTTCAATTTTCAGGAAATTCTACTATTTCAAATGATGAACCAATCGAACACTTTATCTTTGAGGATAATCATATCTCTAATTTAACATCTGTTGGCGATTTCATAAATTTAAATACTGCAAATGGAATTACGATTATAAATAATATATTTGATGATGTCGAGAGTGATTTTATTAATATAGAAGATTTCAGATTAGGACAAATTCTTATCCAATATAATCATATTATAAATGCAAATAACGCGATTACAGTTCTTGCTGAAAACGAATACGATATTACCACTTCAATTGAAATATATAGGAACGAATTAAATAGCGTAAATGAAGCATTTAATATTAATTTACTGTATGGTTCACAACAAAAAGATATAGAAGCAATTGTTCGATTTAATGCAGTAGATTCATTTATTGGATTCGCAGCAAAATCCAACGTATCAAATGAAATTGATTTCACATTAAATTTCTGGGGAACAGCAGAATTAGACTATAATGATTTTGAAAATATTGATCCATTCTATTTAAGAGG
>JBFFKS010000320.1:0-2107 GCA_041555275.1 Xianfuyuplasma sp.
CGGTCATTTAATGATTCATGGGGACATTGAACATGCAACAGAAAATGTAATGGCTACAACAAATTTTATGTATGGTGTGTTTCACTCTCATATTTCTCTTGGTAACACTACTTTCCATAAATTTTTAGGAGATACTAGGAATCCCTTAAACATTCAAAAAATGGCAGGACTAAGAATTTATGTAAAACAAGATAATAACTATCAATTACTAGGTCTCCCTTCATACTATGATATGGGTGTAACTACTACTAAGTGGGTGTATGTATTAGAGAATGATGAAATAATTGTTACAGCCAGTGTTGATATAAATAAAACAATTCAATACCTTCATATTGATTCCCAAAAACAATATGAATTTGTTGTTCAGATGCACATTTTGATGAATTCTGAGGAATTTAGTGGAGATATTACTTATGAAATTTCTGATAAAGGAATTACATTTGCTCCTGCAGAAAACTCAATGTTAAGTACACATAGTCCATCTTTACAGTACCAATTATCATGTGATACGAAGATTGATATAATTCCATCTAGTCAATTACTTGGTTCAGATGATGCACATGGTTTAATGTTTATTGGTGTAGAACGATGTTCCTCAGCACTATTTACGATTTCTGCTTCATATCAGGAACAGCCATCGCATGCTGATTATGATGAAAAAGGGTTAGATGAAAAAGGGACGCTTTTTATGAAATCTTGGTTAAAAGGATTTGATTTTAAAACGCCTATCACAGGATATTATAAATTGATTGATTTAGCATTCTGGTATACTCATAATGCACTTGTCCATTATGCATCTCCCCACGGTCTAGAACAATTTAATGGAGCTGCATGGGGGACGAGAGATGTTTGTCAAGGTCCCGCAGAGTTATTCTTTGCTGCTGACAGATATGATTTAGTAAGAGAAATTTTGATTAAGGTATATCGTCGTCAATTTATTGAAAATGGAGATTTTCCTCAATGGTATATGTTTGATCAATATTATCAAATACAGGCTCATGAATCTCATGGAGATATTATTATCTGGCCATTACGTTTATTAGGTCATTATTTGCTTCGTACAAATGATTATTCCATTTTAAAAGAAAAGGTTGAATACATGTCGCTTAAGGATAATGCATTTACTTCATCGAAAGTGACGATTCTAGATCATGTAAAAAAACAATTTTCTGCTATCAAAGATTCATCTATAGAAGGAACCGCTCTACCAAGATATGGAGGTGGAGACTGGGATGATACTTTACAACCAGCAAATGAACAATTGAAAGAATCTATGGTTTCAGGATGGACAGTTGCATTATTGTATGAAACACTACTGACATTCTCAAACCAAATTGAGGATATAGATACTAATTTTGCAGAAGAGATTATTCAATATAATTCAAATCTATACCAGGATTATCATACATATATGTTACTTGATTCTAATCCTGTTGGATTTACACTTTTCAATAATCCAATAACACATCTTATTCATCCTCAGGATGACTACACAAACATTCATTATCGTCTGCTTCCTTATGTTAGAAGTATTATTTCACGATTAGCAAGTCATGATGAATCATTGAATTATGATAGAATCATTGAACAATATTTAAAACATCCTGATGGCGTTCGATTGATGGATAAAACTGTACCATATCACGGGGGAGAAAATACCTTATTCCAACGTGCTGAGACAGCCGCTAATTTTGGTCGTGAAATCGGATTACAATATGTTCATGCTCACATAAGATATATTGAAGCTATGTTTGGCTTGAACAAACCAGAAAAAGCTGTTTTAGGACTTCTTGAAATCTGTCCAATTACCATCCAAAACGTTGTTAAAAACGCAATTACTAGACAGAGTAATATGTACTTCTCGAGCTCTGATGCTTATGTAAAAACACGCTATGAAGCACAAGAAAAGTTTGGTTTACTGAAAAAAGGAGAAGTGAAAGTCAAAGGTGGTTGGCGCTTATATTCGTCGGGACCTGGTATTTATTTAAAACAATTGGTTGAACAGATGATTGGTATAAGTCGCTATCAAAACAAACTTCTCATAAATCCTGTTTCATTTGATACTATGAAATACGATTATATCCAATATCACTTTAACAATAAAAAA
>JBFFKS010000321.1:0-2096 GCA_041555275.1 Xianfuyuplasma sp.
ATGGATGATGTTTTCCTAAATCTTACAGGAACGAGGTTAGAGTAAATGAATATGTTTATAGATCTTACTAAACGAAATATAAAATTGTATCTTAGAGACAAATCAACAGTATTCTTCTCATTAATTAGCTCAATTATTATCATTGCATTATTTATTCTATTTTTGGGAAAAGCATATATCAATAACACAGTTGAACTATTCTCAGAATTTGGAGAAATTGATAGAACTAGTCTCCAAGCATTAATATTTTCATGGATCCTAGCGGGAATAATTGTTTTAAATTCAATCAGTATTCCCCAAATGATGTTATCAAGAATCATCTTAGACAAAGAAGCAAAAATAACCAATGATTTTTATGTTATACCATTTAATAGAAATATTTTAGGATTAAGTTACATTGCGAGCGCACTATTTGTAGGTACATTAATAACTTACTTAAGTTTCTTGATTGGCGAAGCATACATTTTCATGATTTCAGGACAGTTGTTTAGTTTATATACACATCTGTTGGTTCTAGGTATCATCTTATTATGTACAACTAGTTTCTCATCATTAATGTACCTTATTTATTTATTTGTGAAAACTTCTAGTACAATAGGTGGTTTAACAGCATTCACCTCTTCTATTGGAGGATTCTTAGCTGGAATTTACATCAGTATTGGTGGATTGATGGGTACTACAAAAGACATCATTAGTTCGAATCCACTTGCACACGCTACTGCATTGGTAAGAAGTGTTCTAATGGATTCTCAAATAGAATCAGTATTTAAAGGGATTCCTAGTGAAGTAGTAAAAAGTTTCAGCGATGGGATGGGTGTAAATTTATATGTAGGAAGCACTCAATTAACTAATCTGCATTATATTATAGTTTTACTAGTGGTTACATTAATATGTTCTAGTGTCTCATATTTCAAATTATCAAATGACAAATTAAATTAATTAATTTAGCATCTCGTATTTCAAACTATTAAATGATAAAATGTTTAATAGGAGGTGCTTCATGAAAATTAAATACGAAGTTGATGACTCTTTACAAGATGATGAGATGATCATCACAGTGAAACAATTATCTGAAAAAATATTAGAAATAGAACGACTACTTAGTTCAGAAACTGTAGATTCAGTTATTGGAATAAGTGACAAAAAGTTTTTCCCAATAAATACTAGGTTTATTGAAAGAATCTATTCCGAAAACAGAAAAGTATATATTTATTCAAAAGGTGAAACGTACGAAACACGTAAAACACTCTCTGAATTTGAGGTTATCCTTAGTAAGCAATTTGTTCGAATTTCAAAAAGTGAGATCGTAAATACAAAATTGATAAAATCAATTGAGTCTGAGTTTAGCGGGAATTTTACTCTATTCTTCTTTAGTGGAAGCGAATCTATATTATCTAGAAAATATGTAAAAAATCTAAAATCTGCAATAGGATTGGAGGGATAGATATGAAAAATGCTCTTAAGATTTACATTAATAAATTGTTTTCATACCTGCCTGTAGCAGTATTTATATTCTCATTATTAATGTTTATAAATATATCTTCAACAGTGAGTGAATTAAAGGCGGAACATGGTCTAGAAGCTATTGATGTGTTTATCGATCTCTATTTATTTTACTTCTTCCGTACTGTATTACTTGCCTTAATAATCCCTATATATGATTTAATATTATCTACTCAAAAAATTTCGTATAAAAATACAATCATAATCCATGGTCTGTTAATTATAACTTCGGTTGGTGTACTATATTATCAACCTGGCATTGATATGCTATCGATGCTATTGAGTTTGGGAATGGCAGTCATCATTTATGTTCTTATATGGGGAGTAATTATCTTTAGAGAAAAACAATTTTTAAATGAAGCAAATGAAATTTTTAAAGAAAACAAAGAATAACAGTTGAAAACTCAACTGTTATTCTTTTCTTTTTTTCCATTGATAACACAAATATCTTTAACTACTACACTTATAGTGCTGCATAGACAGCTTTAATCATTTTAATTGATCTAGCATCTCCCGCAAGTGCCAAAGATTGTTGATTCATTGCAAATGCAATAGACATTTTACTGCCCAAATCAGCAATTACTAAGGATCCA
>JBFFKS010000322.1:0-2085 GCA_041555275.1 Xianfuyuplasma sp.
CCGTTAGGAAGGAAGCCATGAACATGAATAATTCTGATTGATCAACTCCCCAAACTGTAAGAATAAAAATCAGAGTGATTGTAATGAGCCCAACCAGCATAATTTTTTTAACGATTTTTCCTCTGGTTTTTTGCAAAACATTGCTACTAACGGGAGACTTCGCAGAAACCCGGTTTTAAGGTTAAAAATAGTTATATAGATTTAAACTAATAGCTTGTAAGACACTTTTCTTTAAGATAATGAGATACCAAGAAACTTTTCAAAATAATTTTGAGGTGATAAAAGTGCTTTAAATAGGTCTATTTTATCAAAAACACATGATATAAGGTTTTTCAGCCTTTGTTTTAATACTTTTGGATCCATTATTTTGAATGCTCTGATAAGATTGTAAACGCTAAAACAAAGATACACCTCTGAGAGTACGTTTTGTTTCCCTTTCATAAGGGTATAAGTGAATCCCCATTGTCTTTTTAAAGTGCCGAATTGATGCTCAGTTATTTGCTGTCTTAGGCGATAATAGTCAGGGTTTTGATTCACTCTATTTTCATTGTTTTCTAAAGTTTGTTGGTATATACCTCTTTCAATAAACCTACCATTTTTGTTTGTTGTACATAAATGTCTTACAGGACATTGTTTGCAAGCTTTAGTTTTGTAATGTTTTACTTTATGGTTTGCTTTATTGTATATACTTCCATTAGTAATCATCATTTGCCCAGCCGGACAAGTATAGGTATCATTAACTTTATCATAGTTAAAAATAGACATTGGGTATAAGCCATTGTTTGGAGAGGAATGTTCTTTAGGCGAGGAGTATGTAACAATATTATTTTGCTCACATTTGGCCAATTCAGCACCGGTGGTATACCCTTTGTCGGTTAAGGTTTTCATTTTATCAAGCCCTAGTAGTTCTTTTGCTTCAAGAGCCATATCAGCAAGTGCATGGGTGTCATTTACAGCACCAGTTTGAGCATTAACAAAGAGTTTGTGTTTACTATCACAACCGGCTTGAATGTTATAACCAACATTTACAATATTACGATGTAGAACAACAGACCTGGCGTCTTTGTCTACTTTACTGATTTGAGATTGTCCGCTATCATTTAGCTGTTTTTCAATATCCTTATAGTTTTGTTTTTTGCTTTTTTGATAGGCTATTTTATCATTTATTTCAGAGATGGTATCTGTATTATCTTCCTTGTCTAATTGTGTATGATATTCGTTTATTTTATGGTCAATATATTCAATGTGCCGGTCGATTTTCTTTTGATTAAAATTATTTTTCAAACTATTTTGAGCTCTGATTTTAAAAGAGTCTATGGCAATGGTTTGCCCATCAATAAGTTTCCAATCTTTTAATAATAATACAAAATGCTGAAATGCTTTTTTAAAAGCCGAAACATTGTTTGTTCTAAAATAACAAATTGTTCTGGCGCTGGGTTTGAGCCCTTTTAATAACCACCAAAGTTCCACATTAACCATACAAGCTTGATGCAGTTTATTAGAAGAACGCAAGCCATGTCTATAGCCATACATATACAATTTTAAAAGAACCGATGGGTGGTAAGGAGGCCTGCCTTGTAGTTCGTGATTACAATGTGTAAAGCCTAATTGATCTAAAGGCAAAGCATCCACAAATATATCCACTAACCTGGCATAAGAATTTTGATCAACCATTTCCTCTAATGCCATCATAGAAAATTGGTTTCTGTCTATTTCATACTCAAGATGATGCATTTTTGTTGATTTTAATAACATCTTCAAGATACGAAATATCAAAAATTGCATCAATAAAAGCTATGAGTAATTTTCAACAAATTATGTGAGTTTTTGCGCAGTCTGACGGTCTGTGTATGGTGCGTATCCCGAAGGGTATGCACTATACACCATGTTGTGCTTTCGTTTTTTTAATTATTAGTTTTCATTTTTAACGTGATCTCTCCAATATTGTATGCATATATCGAAGCGGGAAGAAAAGTAAATCTCAAACCTTGTATTTCTTTCATTCCTATTTGATCAATTGACGTGACAACGGCAGATTTAAGGTTATTTGCGTCACAAAATTTAATTAAACTTTTTAATTCTAGG
>JBFFKS010000323.1:0-2075 GCA_041555275.1 Xianfuyuplasma sp.
AGGATAAATTTTTTTGCTTTGATACTCATACAGTCTAATTGGGCCACAAAACAAAACCTTAAACGAGACCAATCCCAGTATCAACGCCAAACTGCCGACGACTTTGCATAATCCAGGCGGTGGGCGTATCAAGGCATTACATCCGGTGATCACTCCACCCGGAAGGAATCCATCCATTAATATTCGTCTTTATGAACAAAAACCGGTGACCCCAGCATGGCTGCTGGAACGCGGTGTGATGAATGAAGAAATGATGGAAACATTAAAAATAATAGTGCAAATATACATTCTATTAGGGTGTATAAGTACAATAATTATTGGTAGAGTTGTTGACAAACACCGAGAAAAGAACTTTATTCCAGAACCAGGACCTAGTTTAAAAGGATTTGTAGTAATGCTATTAGGGTTTATATTTTGGCCTATATTGTCATTCGCATTTATAAAGTATTGGAATAAATGATTTACTTAGCGATTAACCAAAATCCATATACAATTGACTTTGCTGCTTTCAAGTATGAGAGCAAGAAACTACTTAGGTATGGTACAGCTTACTACCACGAAAAAGATAATACTTCACGCATTATCGAGATTTGGGATAATATTAACGAACTGCTTGATGAGATACAACCGAATATTGTTATAACTCAAATGCTAGATCTTAGGCACACAATGAAACGAGATTTAGAACACATTATTCAAATCCGTACTGTCCTACGAAAACTTTGTTACGATAAAAACATTATGTATAACGAGTTTAGGACAATAGGGTGGGAAAAAAGAATTACTGATCTAAAGAAACCGAGTCGAAAAGCTAAACTAAAAATCGCTAAAGAATACTCTAACTTAATTGATAGAGAAGAAATTGCAGATGCAATCATTCTAGGTGAAGGTGTAGTATGGAATCGACTACAAATAGGGAGAGATTAAAAATGATTAGACAATTATCACAGTACAAAATAGTATTCAAAAAAGAAAATGGAGATTTAGAATCAAGGTTTTATATGGTTAAATCTGCAAATAATGAAACCGAACTAGATATAATCGTAGAAACTCATGGAAAACTTGATGGGTGTAAGGCGATTTACCGAGAAAAAGTGTATGATGTAAAATTCATAAAACAACTAAATATGGTTGGAATCGGTGTCACACAGCAATACAAATACGTTTTAACAAGGAGTGATTAGATGGGTTGGTTTAGAAAAAGGCAAAAAAGAAAAACAATAACTATTAAGAAAACAGTATCACAAACTGCATATGATAGATTATTAATCGCAATTGAAATGGAAAAACATGATATTATTAAGGCGTTTGAAGAACAAGGCGATGATAAAACTTGTACTATAAAATTCATACATTATGGATTTGAAGATTATTACCGCATTGCATTTGAAATTAAGGAGCAATCAAATGGAAAAAGTAATAACGATTTATGATATAAGAGAAATGAAAGTAGCAGGATTGATTATTGTTGAAGAAATCGAATTAGGGTATGTAAAAGACAAAATAATCTTATATGGTACTGATGAAATCAAACAAGCGATATTTGCCCTCTTATCGAGTTTTGAACAAAAGTGTATAAATACTCATAATCTTAACAAAAGTTTATCAGTGCTATCAAGAGACACCGAAAACATATGTAATATACACTTCTTGGAATCGTTTGAACTGAAATCTGATAATAAAAATAAATCAAGTAGATATAAACGTATTTTAGAAAATATGAATTTATCTCACTTAGAAAGGTTTGATTATGACAGCAAAAGAAATGTTTGAAGAATTAGGATATGAATATGAATTTAAAGGTGATTTAATAAAATATGATGAAGGAAGAAAACTTATTGTGTTTAATAATTTAACTAAAAAAGTACATTTAAGACAAAACAATAGATATCGTGAACGCACCTATATCGGTGGTATGGAAGTAAAATTACACAAAGCAATCCATCAACAAATGAAAGAGTTAGGGTGGATAGAATGAGTTATAAAGCACAAACATACAAAGCAAGATTAATCAATCGAGTAATAGCAAAGTTTAAACATGTGTCAGAGCAATGGATACGTTCATTAGGCATAGC
>JBFFKS010000324.1:0-2065 GCA_041555275.1 Xianfuyuplasma sp.
AGTTGTATCACCTGATGCTTTGAAAATATCACCTTGCGTTTCAAAAACCAAGGATTGATATTTATCATCATCTACTTTTTGCAATACTTGCAAGGCCCGATCAATCTGTTTATCTGCCAATAATACTCGGGCTTCACGAATTTTTGCAATTTGTTTAAACGAAGCAGCTACTTTAGGGAATCCTTCTTCAGCAGCAATTTTCGCAAACTCTGGATACAAATCAGTCCACTCTTCCATTTCACCTTCAGCAGCAGCTAACAAGTTTTCTGGAGTACTTCCTTCAATACCGGCTGGATAAGTAGCTGTAATTTCAACAGCTCCACCTTCTAAATGACGGAAGAAAATTTTTGCGTGTTCTAATTCATTTGCAGCAGTTTCTAAAAATAACTCTGAAATTTGCTCATAACCCTCTTTTTTTGCAATTTTGGCAAACATTGTGTAACGGTTTCTTGCTTGTGATTCACCTGCAAAAGCTTTTAACAAGTTTTTTTCAGTCTTTGACCCTCTAATCGACATTTTTTACCTCCTATTTTTCTTATGTGTTTATTATAACAAATTCTATTTTGATTTTAAATAAGTTATTAATTTTTGAACACACTTTCCACGATGACTGATAATATTCTTTTCCTCAAGAGTAATTTCTGCCAAATGTTGGTTGGTTCCTTCAACAATAAAGATTGGATCATACCCGAATCCATTATTTCCTTTATGTTCTCTGGCAATTGTACCATATAGATAGTCTTCAAAATAATGTGTTTCTCCATTTTTGTAATACAAACAAATCGTTGTCACAAATCGTGCTTTCCTATCTGTAATATGTTCCATATTTTTTAACAATAAATAATTATTATCGTAATAAGTTGCATTTTCGCCTGCATATCTGGCACTATAAACTCCAGGATCATTGTTCAAAGAAAACACTTCTAATCCACTATCATCAGCAATGACATCCTTATTTAAATATAAAGATAGCTCTTTTGCCTTCTTAAACGCATTTTCACGAAATGTAATACCATCCTCTATAATATCTGGAAACTCGTTAAAATCGTAAAGAGTTAACACATGAAACCCCAATGGTTCTAACATTTTTTTCATTTCAATTACTTTATGCTCGTTTTTTGTTGCGATTACAATTTCTTTCATATACATCACCTTCTTTATTATAACATTATAAAAAAAAATAAGCAGATTATTTCTGCTTATTTATTTAACCATATATTAAATTTTTGCAAGTCAACATTACTACCGATAAGTAACAATTGATCTTCATTTTCAATTACAGTGTCTGCATTTGGAATTAAGATATCACCATTTCTTCTAATCGCTACAACATTGATTCTAAATTTATTACGAACATCAAGATTAATAATCGTTGATTCAATAATTTTATTTGTTGCGTGAACAACGATAAAACTATGTGACTCATTAAGATCGATATAATCTAAAATATTGTCTGAAACGATTTTGCTGGCAAGTCTTTTCCCAGATTGTTGCTCTGGCTGAATGATTTCATCTGCACCAAGCTTATTCACTACTTTTGCATGGTCCGCATTTTGCACTTTAACAGTAACTTTATCAACACCTAAATCCTTCAGTATCAAGGTTGTTAAGATACTTGATTGTAAATCTTTTCCAATTGCGACAACAACATGATCAATACTACCAATTCCTACCTCTTTTAAGGCTTGAACATCTGTTGTATCTAAAGTAACAGCATGTGTAGCAATTTTGCTCATCTTCGCAATTCTATCCGGATCTTTATCAATAACTAATACATCAACTTCTCTTCTAATTAGTTCTTCAACGACGCTTTGTCCAAAACGTCCCATTCCAATAACCGCAAATGATTTTTTTGCCATTATAATCACCCTTATTTTTGTATTTTTTTTATAGAGAAAAAGCATCTTCCTCTTAACCCATATTATAATACCATATTTTTTCATTATGTCAAACATTTGAGAGTTTTAGAAGTCATATAATAACTTGTTGTGGTATAATTTACTGTAAAGGAGTGTGATACTCATGGAAAATAGCACTAAAAATCATAAATTAGTAGCAATAATTA
>JBFFKS010000325.1:0-2050 GCA_041555275.1 Xianfuyuplasma sp.
GTGCTAATTTTAACGATGCCGTCGGAACGTTTACCTTGAATACGACTAATCCAATTAATGGCACGACAGATGCTATTTTAGACATTACAGGAGCAGGTAGTACATCTTTTTTCCCTATTATATATGCAAATCCGACGATTATTACTGATGCTTATTATAAGTTCAGTTTTGATTACAAGGTCAACTCTGGAACTTGTATGCTTACCAGATATAAAGTAGGTAACAATTATATAACAGGAGTAGATTCTATCCTGACAGGATCGGGACATTATGAAGTAACAATTCAGGCTTTAGGACAGTCAGAGACATCTGTATATTTTGACGGAACAAGCTTATTTAACATTCAAATTGATAATTTTAGTTTAGTTAAATATGATTACGAATCTGATATTTGGAAGAAAGAAAATGTGGTAGTACAACCATATTTGGCGTATTTAAACGACACAGTTGCAGCAATTCAAGACACGCTGACTGATTTGTCAGTCGAAGGTGACTTCTGGTGGGATGATTCAGATTCTACGCTTTATCTGTACACTGAAAAAGGTGATCCAAGTGGAAATTTGGAACTTGGGCAAAGAGATTTTCTTTTTAAAATCAATTCAAACCTTGAAGATATTACTCTAAATAATTTGACAATACAGCATAATAATAGCGTTACGGGAGCGTATCAAGGGGCTATTCATGTTTACGGAAACGCAGATGGTTTAACAATAAAAAATTGTCTAATACAAGAGAATAATAACAACGGCTTAGTTGTGATAGAAAGTTCGAATGTAATTATAGATAATAATACTTTTTTAAGAAATGATGAAGCACGTAAAGTCGCTTCAAATGTTAGAATATATTCCAACACAATAGGAATGTCAAACATCGAGTTTACAAATAACACATCTAATTACGCAGGTTCAAATGGTCTTTTAGTTCAGGGAAATAATAAGGAAACACATATTACAAATGTGGATATACATGGAAACACTTTTGATTATAATGATGCCTCAGGAATATATATAATGAGATTAGATTCGGCAGTAGTTTACAATAATACATTTGATAATAACGGGGATGCGATAGATTCGGACGAGGATTACGGTATTGGTATTTCTTCGTGCGATAACTTAGACGTTTATAATAACACGATTACAAATCAATTAAACAACGATGCCATTCAATTATGGTCAGATACAACTGTTTTGTGGGGTAGTTCAAACAATGTAAGGATATTCAAAAATTATGTACATAATGTTACAAATGGTGATGCTTTCGGTATGGCAGCATACGGCGATAGAACAACAAGGAATCTACAAATTTTTTCCAATGTTTTTGATTCTGCGGAACATTCTGGTATTAGTATATATTGGGATGGCGTTGGGCAAATGGATTCAATGTATTTTTACAACAATACTCTTTACGAAAATGGGCTATGCGGTATAAATCTTAATGCAAGAGGTTCTTTAGCTACCCCAGACAATACCATTCTTCCCGTTGTTAAAAATAATATTATTGTGAATAGTAGTGCCTTAGCTATTGATGCACAATATATTTCCACTGGTTTAACCACTTCTAATAACCTATTTTACAGATCAAGCGGCGATGTTGTAAATTACGGGGGTACTACTTACACAATGGCAACGGTTACAACTTATGAAGCAAGCGCACAAACAGGTGATCCGTTGTTTACAGATGCTTCCAATGGAGATTTTAGTTTACAAGTTGGAAGCCCTGCGATTGGTAACGGTGTTGATTTGGGATTAACAACGGATATTTTAGGCAATATAATAGTAAGATTCAGTATTGGTGCATACGATTAAAAAAATAAGACATGAAAAAGAAATTAATAATCGCAATCGGGATAGTTTACATTGGTTTTTTTGTGCTTTCAATTGTGGCGATTATGCCGCTTTTTGCTTAGACTTTGGAACAAGTTGAACCATTTTCGACATGAAATATCAAGACAAAACACAAAAGGAATTTAGTTCTATAATAAAATTTAAGTTTAAAATTAATATACCAATACAATATGTTAAAGACAGCATTAAGTCAATACGGACAA
>JBFFKS010000326.1:0-2046 GCA_041555275.1 Xianfuyuplasma sp.
GATTAGTCATGATGACTACGTTGAGGTTAAAAAAATTGTTTATAAAATTATTAGAATGTTCAATAATGATACTATCGAACAGATTAAAAAGAACGTATAATAATTTAATAAAAATATAATTTCAAATTATGGGACCTGAAATGGCCTAAAAAGGAGAAAAAAATGACAAATTTAAGAACAAGAGAAATAACCCTAACTGCAGTATTAACTGCAATTATTCTCGTAATGGGACTGGTTCCCAATTTTGGGTATGTACCAATTACACCAATGGTAGGATTTACTATCATTCACATTCCTGTGTTTATCGGAGCGTATTATGGGGGACGTAAAGTCGGAGGATTCTTAGGACTTGTATTTGGTTTAACTTCATTGTTTGTTGCCTTCACAAGACCAGGAGGACTACTGGATCCAATTTTTACAAACCCACTGGTAAGTGTTTTACCAAGATTCTTAGTAGGATTCTTTGCTTACGATGTTTTACAGTTTTTCCGTAACAAAATCCAAAAAGGAATTGTTGTGGATGTTTTGTTCTTCGGGACTATGACACTCTTGCACTCATTCCTAGTAATTACATTGCTTTATATTAGTGGTGTGAACTTCTGGTATTTTGATATTTATGGAATTGCTGAAGAGTTAACAAGAGAAGGAACACTTGGTGTAATGGATTATGTTGCTAATTACTTTGTAGGAGGAAGCAGTTTCTTTGGTTTCTTACTAACAATCGTATTGGTTAACTCATTATTAGAAGTAGTAATGTGTGTTCTTGTTGGAGCACCGGTAGTAAATAGGTTAAAAGTTGCATTAAATATCAAATAAGTTGGTGATTAGATGATTATATTAGTTGATATCGGGAATTCCAATATCGTCATTACACGTTATAATGGAGAATTAGGTGAAACCTATCGCTATAATACGGATAAAAGAAAATCGATTGATGAATATTATGTCTTGCTAAAAGATATTATTCATGATGCAAAACATATAGTAGTTTCTAGTGTTGTACCTGAATTAAATGTGATTTTTAGAAACTTATGTATGAAATATCTAAAAATCGACCCAATCTTTATCGGTCCTGGAGTAAAAACAGGTGTAAGAATTATTGTAGATAATCCGAAAGAAGTTGGATCAGATTTAGTGGCAAGTGCTGCAGCAGTTATTGATCAATATGGCGATAATGCCATAGTCGTTGATATGGGTACAGCCACAACTTTTACATTAATTGAAAATAAAGTTATCAAAGGTGTAGCGATAACCGCTGGTTTGGTTACACAAAGAGATGCTTTGGTGGGACGTGCTTCGCAATTAAGTCAGTTTGAGTTTAAGACACCTGAAAAAATACTTGCGACAAATACAATCGATTGCTTAAATTCAGGATTACTAAATGGTCATGCTCTAATGATTAAAGGAATGATAGAAGAGATTGTTAAGGAAACACCTAATGCATATAAAATTATCATTACAGGTGGTGCATCACGATTTGTAGAACCATTATTTGAAAATGGTTTTATCTTCGATGAACAACTATTATTAAAAGGATTACTAGTCATCTTTAAGAAGAATTTAAAATAAGGTAGAATTTTCTACCTTTTTTAATAGTCTTAATTGACAAAGAAACCTTTTGACACTATAATTATTAGTAATAATACCCTGGAGGAGTGAAACGATGGTTTTTGAGAAAGTAAAAGACATTATTGCCGAAGAATTAGGTATCGAATTAGATGAAATAAAACTAGAATCAGACCTTGCTGAAGATTTAGGTGCAGATTCATTAGACGCTATTGAATTAATTATGGAAATCGAATCACAATTTGACGTGGAAATATCAGATAGCGAAGCTACTAAAATTAAAAAAGTGTCAGACATTGTAAGTTATTTAGAAGCACAAGGAAAATAATACTCAGAAATGAGTATTATTTTTATTTTTAGGGCTAAATTATGGTATTATAGAGATATCTAGAATGAGGTGGAAGATATGAAAAAACTTATCTTAATAGATGGTTCTAACATAATGTTTAGAGCATACTATGGAACAGCGTATAGTGGAAA
>JBFFKS010000327.1:0-2036 GCA_041555275.1 Xianfuyuplasma sp.
GATAATCAGTTACGATTGCTTTTAAAAATAGTTTTGAGTAATATAGTAAACTAGATGTACTAATTTCATATTGATTTCATTTTGATTAAATTTCTGTTATTTTTAAACTTTTGTCTCTATTTCTTTAAGTATTAATTATGGATTAAGTTACTAATGGTCAATTCTTAAAATACTTATTCACTATAACATTTAGTGTCTAATTAATGTTTACATTTTTTTTCTAGCTACCCACTATTTTATCAAATATATATATTAATTATTTCTTTTGTGTCTCGTATAATAGTATCTATTTTGAGATTATTAAAAGTAAATTTATTCTTCGATCAACTTCCAACTGTCTTTTTTATCATATGTTAAATTTGCTAAACCAGCTTTTTAATGTACTTATTTATAATATTTCGTACATTAAAAAATAAAAAGATGGATTAATTAATAAAATTAATCCATCTATATAATTATTTCTTTTTATCCAAAAGTCCAAAAGTTCCTGCGACTATCAAAAATATAATTAGTGCGTAATATGGTTCAGATTCGAAATTCAAAACATATTCAATAAAAAGTATCGCAACTACAGTAATGAATCCTGCAAGTAAAACTTTCATAATTCTTTTCATTAGTGACCTTTGTTAATAATTTCTTTTCTCAGCATCTCTATAAAACTATCTACTGATACAGTGACTTGTTCTTGTTCACCATATTTTCGATAAGTAACTTGATTACTGTCAACTTCATTATCACCAACAACAATTTGATATGGAACTTTCAAAGTTTGAGCTTCACGAATCTTATATCCCAATTTTTCTTCTCTTAAATCTAATTCACTTCTTAAATCATTATCAATAAATAAATCATTTAACTTTTTCGCATAATCTTTATGTACATCAAGTGATACTGGAATCAGTTTTATTTGCACAGGAGCTAACCATGTTGGAAAAGCACCTTTGTATTGCTCAAGCAAAATGCTTAGTAATCTTTCCCAAGTAGAGATTAACCCTCTATGAATTACAACTGGACGATGTTTTTCTCCATCACTTCCAATGTAGTTTAGGTCAAAACGCTCTGGTAATAAGAAGTCTAACTGAACAGTCGACATTGTAATTACATGTCCCATTGCAGTGCGCACTTGGATGTCTACCTTTGGACCATAAAAGGCAGCTTCACCTTTCATTTCAGTATATTCAATTCCTTCTTCGTCTAGAAGTTCTTTAAGTAGTGATTCCGCTAAATTCCAAAGTTCATCATTATCATGGAATTTACCCTTCTTCTTATCTCGCAATGCTAATTCAACGTACTCAATTTCTAAATCCAAATCGCTAATTGCTTGTAAAATTAGATTATAAGCTGCCAATACTTCTTCCTTAATTTGATCTGGTCTTACAAATAAATGAGCATCAGTAAGTGTCATTGCACGAACTCTTTCAAGTCCACTTAATGAACCGCTTGCTTCATAACGATGTTGAGTTACGATTTCGGCATATCGAATTGGTAAGTCACGGTAACTTCTTAAGTCCGATTTATACACTAACATATGATGAGGGCAACTCATTGGACGTAACACGAACACTTCCCCATCTCTTTCCATTACAGGAAACATGTTGTCACGATAGTGTGACCAGTGTCCAGATATTTCATATAATTTCTTTGTTCCTAAAGCCGGAGTACTTATGTGTTGATATCCTGCTTTTCTTTCTAATTTATACACATAATCTTCCAATTGCTTGCGAACTGTATATCCATTTGGAAGCCACATAGCTAATCCTTGACCAGCATCATTATTCAGTTCAAATATCCCCAACTCTTTTCCAAGTTTTCGATGATCCCTTTCTTTGCGTTCTTCCAATACTAGTAAATGGTCTTTCAAATCTTGTTCACTGTACCAAGCTGTCCCATAAATACGTTGCAATTGGTCACGATTTGAATCCCCTCTCCAATACGCACCGGCCAAACTTAACAGCTTGAAGAAACGTACATTTTTTGTGCTACCAATATGTCCACCACGACAAAGATCTGTAAATTCTCCTTGAGAGTATATACTA
>JBFFKS010000328.1:0-2035 GCA_041555275.1 Xianfuyuplasma sp.
AGGAAACACTATTTAATAAAGAGAAGGTAAATATATTAGGAAATCAGATTAAGTCTGTCTATCCACAATTTGAGATAGAGAACTTTGTAAATAACTCAGTGTCTTTATTTCCTAATTTAGAATTAAAAGAAAGAATGAGTTGCGTCACTAAACAATTAGAGAAGTACCTACCTTCTGATTTTTTACAGTCTTTAGAAATACTTACAGAAAGTCTCAAATTGAGAAAAGAGGCAATGTTCATTTATGGAAGTGTGCTTGAGTATGTAGAAAAAAATGGATGTAATGATGAGCATGTTGACATATCTTTAAAGAAACTTGGGGAATTCACTAGTGCTTTAAGCAGTGAATTTGCGATTCGCCCTTTTCTTAGTAAATATCCTGAGAAATCACTTTCAAAAGTTTTAGAATGGTCTAGAAGTGATGATGTTCATGTTAGGAGGCTTGCTAGTGAGGGTACAAGACCAAGTTTGCCTTGGGCAATGAAAATAACTGTGCCATATAAAGAAGCGGCTTACGTCCTAAATTATCTTTATTATGATCCAAGTAGATATGTTACTAGAAGTGTTGCTAATCACCTAAACGATATATCAAAAATAGATCCTTCATTTGTATTAAATACACTCAAACGTTGGGAAAAGGAAAACAAACAATCGAATGAGGAAATGAAATACATTATAAAACATAGTTTACGAACATTGATTAAAAAAGGACATCCTGAAACATTAGATTTTCTAGGATATAAAATGAATCCTTTGCTAGACATTGGAAATCTAGAACTGTCCGCAACAAATCTAAAAACAGGAGAAAAACTGGGATTTACATTCTCTTTCAAAGCGCTTGAAGATTGTAAATTGATTATAGATTATATTGTGTACTACCCATCAAAAACAAAACGTCGTTCCAGCAAAACATACAAACTAACCGAAATTAAAACTAAAAAAAATAAAATATATGATGTTAAAGGTAAAAGACCCCTTGAAAACATGTCAACAAGAAAAATGAAACCAGGGTTACATGAGATCCAAATTCAAATAAATGGAAATATAGTTCTAAAAAAAGAATTTAACCTTGATTAGATTATTGAATTATTAAATGGATTATGCTAGAATACATAAGCACTTATTAGGAGGTTTACTATGGAAATCTTTGACTTATACGATTGTACAGGTAAAAAAATCGGTAAAACAATGAATCGTGGAGACAAAAATAATCCTGGTGAATATCATTTAGTCGTCCATATATGGTTTAAAAATAGCAGTAATGAGTTTTTAATTCAGCAACGTAATAAACTAGATGATAAAATTCCATATCAATGGGCTGCAACGGGTGGGGCTGCGATTAAAGGAGATACATCTATTGAAGCAGCACATAGAGAAACACTTGAAGAAATCGGGTTAGATCTGCCTTTTAATAAGTTTGAGTTACTTAAGAGATATTACATTAAGGTCGGTGGGAAGAATACCACAAATTACATCACAGATCTCTATATTGTGAAAGAAGATATCTTGCTTAAAGACTTAAAACTTGATACATTAGAAGTAAGAGATGCAACATATAAAAGTATGAAAGAAATCAATGAAATGATTCAACAAAATTTATTTTGGGACTATGAGAGAAACTTAGAAAGAAAAGGTTACTTCAGTCTCCTAGAAAAGAGTTAAAGAATGAAAGTACTATTCATCGGTGATGTCTTTGGAACAAGAGGACTAGAAGCACTTGAAAAATATTTACCACGAATCAAGCAAGATTATAAACCAAACCTAATTTTTATTAATGGGGAAAATGCCGATCGCGGATTTGGAATCAGCGAAAAAATCTACAAGGATCTAATGTCAATGGGGATTGGTCTTGTCACATTAGGGAATCACTCATTTTCAAAACGAGAGCTGGTCGATTTTATTGATGACGCTAAAATTATTAGACCAGTAAATTATGGTAGTAGTGTACCTGGTAGAGGGTATATAACATTAAACTACAATGGTGAAACTGTTACTGTGATTAACTTGATGGGACGAATCTTTATGGGTGATCCACT
>JBFFKS010000329.1:0-2027 GCA_041555275.1 Xianfuyuplasma sp.
ATGAGTAGTCTTTATAAGCCCTAGACAAAAAACCTTCATATACAATAAGTATATCAAGGTAGCTCTTCAAGAAGTTCTCTAAACTGTCTTTAGGGTTACAAGTACTCTTAAGCTCTATTTCTAGCGATTCAATATTACTAGAAAGTATTGAATTTAAGAGATTTTCTTTTGTTTGAAAATGAAGAAAAATTGTGCCTTGAGACACATTACTTTTTTGTGCTATATCTTTCGAAGATATTTTAACAAAGCCATTTTCTTCAAGTAACTCTTGTGCCTTTACAAGTATTAATTCTCGTGTTCTTTGTTTTGATTCTTCTCTTATGCCTATGATGACCACCTACTCACTGAATCTATACTCATTATAAATGATAATTTTCCACATGTCAACGTTACAATTGAAATCATATGGAGTGAACTTGTTAATGATGTAGTCCCGAATATCTCAATTTGAATTAGACTGTGGATAACCTATGTGGATAACGTCCATAACGTTTTAGATACTTACTTACAAGTTATTTGTAACTAATTTTAAACAAAATAAAAAACGAGTGTTTTTTTACTCGTTTTAATAAGTTATCCACTTTACTCTTTTATTGAACGATACAACTTTTTATATATAATGATAATCTTCAATACTGCAAATGTATAAAGACATGCAGTTAAATAAATTACAATTCTAAAGAAAAAATAGAACTTAGGGAAAGTTGTCTCAGATAAATCAAGAGATGGAAAAATAAACAATACTTGATAAAGTAAAGGAAATCCTACTAATGCAAGAAATAGCAATAGTCTCCTGAACATTTGTCTTTTAGAGTCATTATCACTAAATATAACATCTTTTCCTTCTCCTTCTCTAACTTTACAAAAATAGTACCAACTACCAAGTTTATCTACCATATTCCATCCTTCAAATAAAGCAAGATATTCATCTTCATTCTTTTTACTAATGAATTGAAAGTCAAATTGGTAAACTAGATCTTGTGGTTTTGATTCAATAAAGTGATATTTGAAAATACCTATGCTTTCCAAAATAAGACCTTCTCTTGCCTTTTCTTCTAGCCATGCTTGTTCTTTTTCCATTTGCCAAGCAAAGAATATTTTTTTTATGGTTATTCTCATAAATTCTCACCTCTTTTCGAAGCATTTTTTACCATTTCTTTTAATCGTTTAATTTCATAATTCAATAATTCGGTACCCAATTCTGTAATATAGTATTCCTTCTTTTTTTTGTTTGCTTTATCTTCTGAATGTAATTCAATTAATTTGAATTTAATTAATTTCTGAATAGCACCATACAACGTTCCGGCAGCTAATTTTAGTCTTTTATTTGTCATTTCCTCAACTTTTTTAATAATTCCGTACCCATGTAATGGATCTCTTAATGCTAGTAAAATATAAAATGTAGCCTCCGTTAATGGTGATAAATGTAGTAAAGATTTTTTCATAAAATCACTCCTATATATATCGGTTACCGATATATCGTATATCTATATATTACGATGTTTTTTATTAAATGTCAATAAAAAAAGAGCCTAAGCTCTTTATTTTTTTTCTAGAATGGTAATACTTTCGATATGAGAAGTTTGTGGAAACATATCGTATGGTGTAATTGATTTTACATTATACTTCTTAGTTAATACTTTTAAGTTCTTTGACAATGTACTTGGATTACATGAAATATATATAATTTTCTTAAGTACTTTTCTTGTTAGAATATCTAATGTTTTATAATCAATTCCTGAACGTGGTGGATCTATTATAATTACATCAGGTTCTAGTCCTTTATCGTACAATTTAGGAAGAACAGTACTTACTTCACCAAGTTCAAAACTTACATTACTAAATTTATTTAATTTTTTGTTATGTAGAGCGCTATATACTGATTCTTTACTAACATCTATCCCAATAACTTTTTCAACATGTGGTGCTAAAAATAAACTAATTGCTCCTGCACCTGAATATGCGTCAATTATTAATTTGTCTGTTTTAAAGTCAAGGTTACTTTTAACTTCTTCATATAATTTAAT
>JBFFKS010000330.1:0-2018 GCA_041555275.1 Xianfuyuplasma sp.
CCAGGTGCAACAGCATTTACAGTTATACCTCTACTACCAAATTCTTTGGCTAAACTTTTGGTTAAGCCAATGATTCCAGCTTTACTAGCAACATAGTTGCTTTGACCTGCGTTACCCATAATTCCTACTACACTAGAGATGTTAATTATACTACCTTCACGTTTTTTCATCATGTGACGAGTAACACTTTTACACATATTCCAAGTACCTTTTAGGTTAACATTAATTACTTGATCAAATTCACTTTCTTTCATTCTCATAATTAGATTGTCTCTTGTAATTCCTGAATTGTTGATTAAAGTATGAACTTGATCAAATGCATCAACCGCAGCTTTAATAACAGCTTCACAGTCTTCAAGTTTTGTAACATCACCATAAACCGCAAGTGCTTTACCACCTAAATTATTAATATGAGACACGGTTTCAAAAGCTGCCTCTTCATTTACAATATAATTAACTACTACATTCGCTTTTTTAGCACCAAACGCTAAACATATTTCTTTACCTATACCGGTATTACCACCAGTAACAATAACAGTTTTACCTTTAAATCCCATTATTATACCTCCAGTTTTTCTTTTGTTTTTTCTAGTGACTTTAAATCTTCTACATTCAAAATATTAAGATTACGATTTATTTTTTTTACAAAACTACACAAACTCGTTTTAGGACCTATTTCAATAAATGTATCAACGTTTTCTGTCAATAATTTTTCAATCATTTGGTAGAACATTACACTGTTTGTGATTTGCAATACCATTTCTGATTTTATATTTCCTTTATAGAAATCACCTGTCGTATTAATCAGTAATTTCTTTGTAGGTTCATTTAGTTTAACGCCTTTAATATACTCATTAAATTTCTCACTTGCCTCACTCATTAAATCAGTATGAAAAGGACCACTTGTATTAAGTAAAATTGCACGCTTTGCACCACTCGCTAGAGCAGTTTCATTTACTGATAAAACAGCATTTTCCTCTCCACTTATAACCAATTGTCCATATGTATTATAATTGGCAATTTTAACATATCCATTTGTTTTTGAAATAATATCTAGTAAGACATCGGCATCCATTCCTAAAATCGCACTCATCTTTCCTTCTACATTTGTACTTGCTTCATTCATAAATGTCCCACGTTTTTCTAACAAACGTAATCCAGTTTCAAAATCAAAAACATTGTTATGATACATCGCTCCATATTCACCTAGAGACAATCCACATGAGTACTTTGCAGAGATATTATTTTTCTTCAGAACTTCTAATATACTAGCATACATTACAAACATTATTGGTTGTGTATATTGTGTATTATTTAGTTTTTCCTCATCATTAAACATAATATCTTTTACATCATATCCTAGGATACTACTTGCTTTTTCAAATATTACTTTTACTTCTTCATAGTGATTATATAGTTCCTCACACATTCCAATGTATTGAGAACCTTGTCCACTAAACATAAATGCAGTTGTCATTTATAACTCATCCTTAAATCGACTATTCAAAAAGATATCTTCTAAAATTTCTTTCACAGGTCTCACAGATTTTACCAAACCAGCACTTTGTCCAGCCATAATGCTTCCTGTTTCCATATCTCCATCAAATACTGCACGACGAAGAGAACCTAATGTTAGTTGTTCAATCTCTTCAAGTGATATATCTCCTTGTTTTGCCAACTCTAGATACTTTTTACTCATTTTATTTTTCAGTACACGAACCGGAGCACCTGTTCCTCTTCCTGTAACCACGGTATCTGTATCTTTTGCTTTCACTACTTTGTTTTTATAGTTATCATGAATCGGACATTCTAGACTAGCTAGTAATACTGTCCCAATTTGGACACCACTAGCTCCTAGTGTAATTGCAGCATCAAACCCACGACTATCAGCGATTCCTCCTGCGGCAATTATTGGAATACTTACGGCATCACTTACTTGAGGAACCAATGTAAATGTCGTAATTTCACCAACATGCCCTCCAGCTTCTGTTCCTTCAACAACCAAAGCATCTGCTCCA
>JBFFKS010000331.1:0-2015 GCA_041555275.1 Xianfuyuplasma sp.
CAATGGGATAATTATGCATCTAGAACACCGATACTATTCCCATTCTTTGGCAAAAAAGGATGAAACTTAACCAAATTTCCACCAAAAAAGGTGATGAAGGTAAATCAAAAAATTACAGCAATGAAACCGTAAGTAAGACAGACATCCTTTTTGATACACTAGGAACATTAGATGAACTAAGTAGTATTATAGGTGTAACTTTTCACTATACAGACTATAAACAATCATTAAAAACAATTCAAATGGATCTTCAACATATTATGTCACTTATCGCTACGACAGATGAAGATGTACGTAGTAAGAAATTGGTTAAGATAACAATTGAAGACATCAATAAATTAGAAGCTTTAGAACAACAAATATTAGATATCACTGAGATTAAGCCTAAATTTGTTTTACCAGGTAGCGATTCAACAATTGAGAGTGCATATCTAGATTTTTCTAGAAGTGTATCAAGAAGAGCGGAAAGAACCGTATTGAAGTTTGTTTCAGAACATAAAAGAAATGACTTAAAAGATGTTCTATCGTATTTGAATCGTCTATCAGACTTATTATTTTTAATGGCAAGAAGTAGATAATAATAAAAGAATAAATCCTAGGATTTATTCTTTTTTATAAGTTTTTGTTGTTTCTCTATCTTATCAATTTCAACAATTGCTTCTTCAATATTAATAAATGCTTTAATGTATTCAACAATGTGTCCAATTATTGTAGAGATACCAATTATGATAAATACGATTTTAACAATGTTTGGTAAGAAGTTTAGATTATGACCTTCAATAATTACTTCATTGAATATGTTTCCTGTAGCCAATAATATCATTACGATACCTGAGAAAATTCCACCAACAAGTTCAACGGTTTTTGAAGCGATATTTTTTCTTCTTTTGTATGAGTAGTAAATGTGAATGACAATATCAATTGCGATACTCATATTGAATAAAGGAAGTATTTTAGTGAAATTATCGTTTAATAAAGGTTCTCTTGTTCCATCATAATAGATAGCAATTAGTCCTTCTTGGAAGTTGATTAGATAGAGGAATAAGATACCAGCACATATGGCAAAGATTGATTCAAATAAACTGGTCTCAAATCTTTTTGTTGGGACATGGGGAAGTAAATTAGGATTAAATTGTTTTTCCTCAATTGTAAATTTTGGGGTTACATATCTACCGATTAAGAAGAACACTAGAAAGATAAATCCATAAGCCATAATAAGTGTATAGAGAATACTTGGAATCTTATATAGCATGTTTAACAGAAATTCCCAACCATCAATTGATTCACTTGCGAATACAAAGTCCATTGTATATGCGAACATTAATGCAAGTGGTAATGTTATTGAGACGATTTTTAGAATTAACATGAGTAAGGGTTCAATTTCTCTTGAAATCATTGCTTGATCATTACGATATTGAACTGCTACTTCTCTAGGTTCTCCCATTTCTAAAATGACATTATACAATGCGTTTTCTTCCGTTTCTCCGTTTCTCATTCTTTCGTCTGCTTGATCTAAAATAATACTTTCTAGTTCTTTTATTGTATCTTTACGGTCTTTTAAAGGTAGATACTTTTCAATTTGTCTTAAATATCTTGGTAATAAATTTTTCACTGTTATTCCTCCTCTAACATTGCTTTTACTATTTTATAGTTATCTTCAAAGTTGCTTTTTAATTCGTGTAATACATCAATCCCATCATCACTTAAATGATAATATTTTCTTGGACGGGGTTCTACGACTTCCCAAGTAGCTTCTAAAAGTCCCTGTTTGTCTAGTCTTCGTAATAATGGGTATAGTGTGTTCTGGTCTATTTTAAGACCCTTTTTATTTAGTGTCTCTACAAGACTATAACCATAGTGTTTATCTTTTAATTGTGATAGTACTGCGATTACAAGTGTACCTTTACGGAATTCGAGATTTAGATTTTTGATGATTTCTGTTTTATTTTCCATTTGCTATCACCTCAATTCTAGTATACTGTATGGTATACACTATTGTCAAGAATAAATTATAG
>JBFFKS010000332.1:0-2010 GCA_041555275.1 Xianfuyuplasma sp.
TAAACTCTGGTGCATACATTTCAGAAATCATACGATCTGGAATTAATAGTATAGATAGAGGAGAACTTGAGGCAGCTAAAGCCTTAGGTGTTAGTAAATTTAACCTTTATAAGGATATTATCCTACCTATTGCATTTAGGAACTCGTTTCCATCGATGATGAACGAGTTTATCACATTAGTAAAAGAATCATCAATTGTTTCAATTCTTGGTATTCAGGATTTAATGAGAAGGCAACAAATAGTTACTTCACAAACATATATGTATTTTGAGCCTTTAATTGTTGTGGGTGTGATTTATTATATTGTTATTAAACTGCTATCACTAGCAGGAAGAAAAATAGAGGGGGTGTTAACCCATGATTAAGGTTGAAAATATAAACAAACATTTTGGTGAATTACATGTACTAAATCAAGTATCATATGAATTTAAAAAAGGGAAAACCACTGTAATTATTGGAGCAAGTGGTAGTGGAAAAAGCACCCTTTTACGATGTATTAATCAACTAGAGAAAATGGATAGTGGTGAAATCTTTGTTGAGGGGAAAAGCATCAAAGAGTATCGACACCAAGAGTTAGTTTCTAAAGTTGGGATGGTCTTTCAACAATTTAACTTATTCTCAAATATGACAGTACTAAAAAATGTAACATATGCACTAATGAAAGTAAAAAAAATGAAAAAAGAACAAGCTGAGGAATTGGCAATTAGTATGCTTGAAACAGTTAATATAGCAGAGAAAGTAAATGAACATCCATCTAAATTGTCTGGAGGACAAAAACAACGGGTTGCACTAGCCAGGGCATTGGTAAATAAACCACAGGTAATGTTGTTTGATGAACCAACAAGTGCTCTTGATCCAGAGATGGTAAATGAAGTTCTTGATGAAATAAAGAAACTAACGAAAACTGGATTAACAAATATAATTGTTACTCATGAAATGGGATTTGCAAAAGAAGTAGCTGACGAAATTATCTTCATGGATGAAGGAAAAATTATTGAAGCAGGCGATGCAAAATCATTCTTTGAGAATCCAGTAGAGGAAAGAACCAAGAAGTTTTTAAATAAAATATTATAAAAAAAAGGAGAAAATTATGAAAGTATATAAAGTAGCATTAATTGCATTATTAATAATGTCATTAGCAGGATGCAAACAAAAAGATGAAAGTGATACTTTAGTTATATTAACTTCTAGTGGGTACGAACCATATGAGATGATTGATACAAAAGGGAACTTAACAGGTTTTGATATTGAATTAATGGAAGCATTAGCTTTAGAACTTGGTATAACAATCATATGGAAAGATGTTGATTTTGGTGGTATTATTGGAAGTCTACAATCAGGCCAATATGAAGTAGCAATTGCAGGAATAACACCAACAGATGAAAGAAAAGAAAGTATTGATTTTAGTAACGTATACTACAATAGCGAAGCAGGACTTCAAAACTATATGGTGTACTTGAATGAAGATACTATTACCACACTAGATGATTTAGATGGTTTAGTAATAGGAGTCCAGCTTGGAACAATCCAAGAAGAACTTGCAAATAGTCTTAGTAAGGAATATAACTTCACAGTGGAAACAAGAAATAGCAACGCACAAATTGTTGAAGAAATTAAAGCCAATATAATCGACGTCTTATTTGTGGAAAGTTTAATTTCAAATTCAATCTTGGAGTCAAATGAAGTTTTAGTGAAAGCAATCCTTGATTCTGACTTAGCGGATATTACAGGGAATGCTATTGCCTTTTCTAAAGACTCGTTACAAGTAGTATTGTTCAACGAAGCCTTAGTGACATTACAAGAAAATGGGACAATTGATGCACTTGTAAATACATGGTTTACTAAAAATGAATAGTTAAAAAAGTATGATTATCTTTAAGAAAGTTTACAGGTTTATTAAGTAGCACATCATATACAAATAATGAAATACATACCATAATAAAGCCCTATTGGGCTTTTTATTTTTGGGTTTTATATGACCTTTTATTTATAATTAAGTGTGATATAATA
>JBFFKS010000333.1:0-1995 GCA_041555275.1 Xianfuyuplasma sp.
AAAATACCTTTTTCAACCCCTTTTTTCAATAAGGGTATCAAGACTTTATCAAGCTCTGAAAAACATGATTTTTTCATAAATTAAAATATTTATTTCTTTGTATTTTCAATCGTTTTCGATTAAATTTGTTATTTCTATAATAAAGCTTTTGTGGGAAACAATGTGAACAATTTGTTAACAAGATGTGGGAAAAAATGTGAATAACTTTTTTCCCTTTTTTATCCCAAAAATGTAATAGAGTTATTATCTACTTTTTCAACTTTATTAAAACAATTATTTTAAATAGTTATCTAAACAATTAACAAATAAACAACCTTAAATACAATAATAAGTTTTTTAAAAAAAAAGGAAAACTATTATGGCTTTTCATTTTAACGTCGTCCGAGAAGATTTTCTCCGTGCCATTAATGCTCAACAAAATATAACAGGTAAGAAAGGTACACTTGCTATTTTGTCAAATGTCCTTCTTGAGGTAGAAGATAATAAAATTATTTTAACAGGAACTGATTTGGAAATCGGTTTGAAACAAATAGTTCCAGCTGAAGTTTTTGAAAAAGGAATTTTAACTCTGCCAGCAAAGAAACTTTTTGAACTGGCTAGAGAATCAAATGCGCCTGTTATATCTTTTCAGGAAAAAGAGAATTGTTGGGTAGATATAAAAGCCGAATCCAGTCAATATAAACTTGCCGGTATGGTAAGTGACGAATTTCCTCAATTTCCCGATTATGATGAAAAAAACATGGTTGAGATGGAATCAGTTGTTTTTTCTGATCTTATAGAGAAAACAATATTTTCCATAGCCCAGGATAAAGAAAATATGTACAGCCTTACTTCTGCCCTTTTTCAGAAAAATAAGGAAGGAGAAAAAAATTATTTAAAAATAATTACATCAGATGGTCACAGGCTCACCATCATGAGTAAAGAAGTGGAAAGTAAAATAGATAAACTTCTTTTTAATCCTATAACACTTGTTCCGCGACGCGGTGTTCAGGAAATAAAAAAATTCTGCGAAGATAAAGATACTTTTAAATTTGGTATTGAGAAAAAACAAGCTGTATTACAAAGTGAAGAATCTTTATTAATTATTCGTCTTATGCAAGGCGAATTTCCTGATTTTGAAAGTATTCTCAAGGTAATATCTAAAGAAAATGTAGTGGAAATAGACAGGTTGCGTTTTCTTGAAGCTCTTAAGCGGATTAATCTGTTCACAGAAGACATGTTCAAGGCAGTTAAAATAGAAATAAATAATAATCATATTGTCCTTACTTCGCAAAACGCTGATTACGGAAGCGCCAAGGATGAATTTGAGGTTATTTACTCCGGAGAACCTTTGTCTCTTGGATTTAATTGCCGTTATTTTATAGATGCACTTCAGGTCATGGAAGGAAACACAGTAAAGGCATATATAAGTTCTGATGAAAGTCCCTGTCTTATAATGTCCGATGATGACGAAGGTTTTTTAAGTATAGTAATGCCAATGAAATTATAAAAATTTAATTGGATGAAAAGATATTTTTATAAACATATTTAAAGGCGAAAAGATAAAGTGAGCGAAGAAAAAAAGACATCCTATGATGCGGAACAGATAAAGGTTCTTGATGGGCTTGAAGCTGTTCGAAAACGACCTTCCATGTATATTGGCAACACATCAGGAGAAGGTCTTCACCATCTGATTTATGAAGTTGTAGACAACTCTATTGATGAATCCCTTGCAGGACACTGCGATAAAATAAGTGTTATTATCCACCAAGATAATTCAGTATCAGTCGAGGATAATGGTCGAGGTATTCCGGTGGATATGCATCCATCGGAAAACATGTCAGCTTTAGAATTGGTAATGACCACTCTGCATGCCGGCGGGAAATTTGATCATTCCAGTTACAAGGTATCTGGAGGTCTTCATGGTGTAGGCGTGTCAGTTGTTAATGGTTTAAGTGAGAAAGCAACGGCTCTTATTAAACGTAATGGTAAAGTATATCGTCAGACTTATGCTTT
>JBFFKS010000334.1:0-1984 GCA_041555275.1 Xianfuyuplasma sp.
AGGTGATTTATATGAAAAAGAATATGATAAATATTGTAAAGAAAAAGAAGTTGTTTAATAGTAACGAAACAATAATTGTTACATTGAGCGGAGGAGTAGACTCAATGGTTCTTTTTGATATTATTCACAACATTAATCGAAATATTGTGATTGCTCACGTAAACCATAAAAATCGTAAAGAATCAATTATAGAATATGAATACATCAAAGAATTCGCAAAAAAACACAACTTACCTTTTGAAGGCTACACGATTAAAGAAAACATTAAAGATAACTTTCATAATGAATCAAGAAAGTTAAGATATAAGTTTTTTAGAGCTATTGCACAAAAGTATAAATCAAATAAAATAGCGGTTGCCCATCATTTAGATGATCAAGTTGAAACAATCCTAATGAGAATCGTTAGAGGAACAAGTTTTAGTGGATACTCCGGAATCAAAGAAACAAGATCGGATCGTAATGTTTCAATTATCCGACCTTTAATGGATTTTACAAAGAAGGACATAATTGAATACGCTGAGAATTATAACATTAAATACTTTGAAGACTCTTCAAACAAAGAAGATGTTTATACAAGAAACAGATTTAGAAACAATATTATTCCTCTATTAAAGAAAGAAAATCCAAATTTAGACAGCAAAATCATCCAATTTAGTGAATATATCGAAGGTGCTGACATTGTACTAGAAGATTTAAAAGAAGCTTTTTTGAAAGAGTATTGTATGTTTAGTACCGTCAATCTTGAAGCATTCAATAAATTGAATATGGTTGTAAAAATAAAAGTTCTTCAACATTTGGCAAATTTAGCCTCACAAGATAGTGTAGAAGTTTCCTATGATCAATATAAAAAAATGATTGAGATTTGTTATAGTGAAACCCCTAATCAACTGTATTCTTTAGGTAAAGACTTCGAATTTAGGAAAGAATACGAAGTAATCTTCATCGAAAAGCTTAAAGAGAATAAACCAATTAATATTAAAATATACAAAGTAGGGGAGTATTTTGTAAGTGATGAAAAAAGTTACCTGTTTTCAGCTAACAAATTAGAACATAATAATAGCAATTACTTTGAATTATGTTATAATAAATTAGTATTTCCGTTATACATCAGAAATCGCCAAAATGGTGATAAAATGACGCTAAATATCGGAACAAAAAAAGTAAAAGATATTCTAATTGATCAAAAAATTCCTGCATCTAGAAGAAACAGATTACTTGTTTTAGCAAATGATGAAGAGGTTTTATGGATTCCAGGTGTTAAAAAAGGATATCAACCCCAGCAAGGTGAAAAAAAATTATACATTTATGAGGTGGAGTAATGTTAGATAAAGACATTGAAAGAGTATTGGTATCTGCAAAAGAAATTGATGAAATTGCGATAAGACTTGGAAAACAACTAACTGAAGATTACAAAGATAAATTTCCAATCGTTGTTGGTTTACTAAAAGGATGCGTTCCTTTTATGGGTAGACTTATCACAGAAATGAATTGTCATGTAGAACTAGGATTTATGGATGTATCTAGTTATCATGGTGGAATTAAATCAAGCGGAGACATCAAAATCAAAAAAGATTTAGATATCCCAGTACAAGACCGTCATGTAATTTTAGCTGAAGATATCGTTGATACTGGTAAAACAATTAAAGTCATTATGGATTTATTAAAATACCGAGGTGCTTTAAGTGTTAGTGTGGTAACTTTACTAGACAAACCCGAAGGAAGATTGGTTGTTATAGATCCTGAATATATTGACGTGACCGTTCCTCCCCAAACCGAATTCAAGCATCTCGTGAAGCAAGGATACAAAGCCTTTGCCTATGTTTTTGAAGGCGAGGGATATTTTGATACGGAGAAAGAAAATCTGTATCACTCCGGCCAGCTTGTGATCTTCGATGACGGTCAAAGCGTGGATATCACCGGCGGAGAAGGAGCTGTCCGATTCCTGCTGATTTCAGGAAAGCCGTTAGGGGAACCCGTGGCCTGG
>JBFFKS010000335.1:0-1966 GCA_041555275.1 Xianfuyuplasma sp.
TAGGTTTGTGCAATACCCAATAGTTTTTATCTTATTTTTTGCATCATATGTAATGCCGCATTCTTGATGATAAGTTTCATTATTACTTGTTTGAAATAGAGTATGAGTATATTCAATTATTTCTTGTAGGATGTACATAGTATCAGCCTCCTTGAGACTATTTTACCATATGTATTTTTAAAAAAGAACCCCATACTTATATTGATATAAAACACATCACCTGTATAATTACAAGTGATGTGTTTTTATGAGTTTATACACGAAACTCTTTAGGTATTGGTGTATGTTTAAGAAGTATTTCAATCATTGATAATAAAAGTAATCATGTCATCCTCCTCAAAAAAAACATCCTCAAAAGAGGACTTCACAGTTTTCTCCCTAAGATTTTTTAGTCTTATAATACCGCACTTTATTATAAACAACAGGTAATATAAGAGCAAAAAAACTTTTAGGGTATTTGTTATAATGTGTATATTAATAGATGCAACTAAATGTGATACGACTTGTCATAACAGTAGTTTTTTGTAACTTATATCTTACGTAAAAACAATGGTAACCACAGCTTAATTTCCATCACAGTCCAAATTTATAGGGGGTAAAATATGGTGGAAACTACCCAAAAACACATGCTTCCCAAGTATATAAAAAACCGAGAATATCGCAGTAGTAAGCCAATCTGCTATTTCCTCGGTATACGGGTCGAAATGGTGGAGAATAACTTCCACCACCTAGTGACCTAACCATAACAAAGAGAAAAACTCCTAATAAACAAGGAGTTTTTATGTTAATTTTTTTTAATCGTAGTACTCTTGTTCATATTCTTGAAGTTCCAGTAGTGCTTTTTCAATAGTATCTAAAACCGAATTACTTTGTTGGCTTAATGTTAATTCCAAATCATAGTCCTCAATTTCTAAAATGTCCAGCAAATAAAAATCTCTATAAGGAGGATAATCATAAATCTCAGAGCCGTCATAACCTATAGTGAAATGATTTGAAATAATCATATAGACACCAAGTTCTAAATCGCCTAAATTATTAGGAGTAAAAAAGTAATTAGGATTATCTTTATGATATGTACCACCTTTTGAAACAAGTTGTCCGCAAAATGTACCATAGTGGTCTTCAATTACAGTAACGTCATAACTATATGTTTCATAAGAATACATATAGTTTTCTTCAAAAGAAAAATCTATAGTTTCAGATTCACTCAATTCATCAATGGAAACAAGTGTTATTAGTTGATATAACTCATTGATCCCACACTCAACAGGCATAGTTGAAATGAACATTCCTAATCTATTCTCATCCTCCATAAAAACTTGATAAACTTCCTCGACACTAATATATCCAGCGTCTACTATACTTTGTAATCCATATACATTACCTTTATAAAATACATCATACCCAATACTATCTAAATCATGAGTGCATCCACTAGAATAATTTCCAAAGTTAAATCCATCGATGGTAATGTTGCCAACATACATTTCACACAAGACTTGTCCCCCTCTGATTAAATCAAAATCTCTTACACTACCAATGATTGTATAATTATCCCCTGTATCCCAATATGGAATAAACTCATTGTTATCATCTAATAATGAACAAGTAAAAGACACTCCAGCTTCCATTAGATTTTTTGTGTTGAAAAATCCCATATCCACTCCACTTTGCAGTGAATAGTAATTATTGTTATACTCAACAACATACGCATTTGTTTGTGTAATATCTATAAAGCAATTTTGATCCTCAAACTCCTCAAGTTTTATACCAATTGTATGTTGCACATCCGATATGTCATTAAACTCATATAGTTTATAACCATTAACCTCCGCGATATATGTGTATTCCTCAATACTGAATCGGCGTGGCAGCCGTCTGCTACCGTGTACCAGGCGTCTAATCCCGATTACCTGATTCTTCCTGCATTTGTTCCACCCAATTCCGTGTTGCATCCAAGTCGGCA
>JBFFKS010000336.1:0-1963 GCA_041555275.1 Xianfuyuplasma sp.
AAATTTAAAACGATAATAAATGATATTTTATATAATCCTTCTTTTGATATAACACATAACGAAAGCTGTATACTTCTAATTGGGATCGCATTAGCCTGTAATTACGGAGAGAAAGCAAGAAAATACTTCCATATTATTTGTTCAAATGATAGTCAATATAATGAAGATAATTATGACATAAAGTATTCTAAATATTTGATAGATAAAACAATATATATCCCTATAGATATTGTCTATATCCTATATGAAAATGCCTTTCAAAGCCGAAAACACCTCTTAGATTACTTAGATTACTTTAATGATTAAAGTAGCTCTAATTGCCTCAACCGCATTAACATAAACAACAATTTTTTAAAGTAATATTAACGATGAAAAAATCGACAGAAATAAATAGTAAAAATCAAGGTGATGAAAATAATTCACCTACATTTCCAGACACCCTATATCTTCAACTTCCTCAATTTCTGCAGGATGCAGTTTCACACGCTACTTCAAATCAAGAAAAGGATATGCTTTTATTGGGCACACTAACAAGTATTAGCTCTTGTTTACCTAACGTATATGGTATTTATGATCGTGAAAAAATATATTCAAATTTATTTTTATACGTTACTGCACCTCCATCTTCAGGTAAAGGTAAATTAAGTCTGTGCAAAAAGATTATAGAACCAATTCATAATTCTTTAAAAGAGCAAACTGACTTATTAACAGATGAGTATAAGAAGGATTCAGCAGAGTATCAAATAAATGAGCTTTTAAAACCTACTTTATCAAAACCTAAACCACCTCTAAATAAAATGTTATTCATCCCAGCTAACAATAGTAGCACAGGTATGTATGAATTACTTTCAAATAACGATGGGAGAGGGATAATTTTTGAAACAGAAGGTGACACCATTACTCTAGCTTTAAAGACTGATTATGGAAATTATAGTGATGGCTTCAGAAAAGCTTTTCACCACGAGACTATATCATATTATCGAAGAGGTGGTAAAGAATATATTGAGATAAATAATCCTTGCCTTTCAGTCGTTCTATCAGGAACACCTGGTCAAGTTTTCTCCTTAATTCCAAACGCTGAAAATGGTTTGTTTAGTAGATTTATATTTTACTCCCTCAACTTAGAGTCTCATTGGATTGACGTGTTTGAGCATAGTTCATCAAACACCCTTGGTGAAAATTATAAAGATTTAGGTGAAAGATTCTTTAAATTATACAATCAACTTAATGATAATGATGAAATTAAAGTATCGCTTTCAGAATCTCAAGAGAAATCGTTTAACCTTTTCTTTTCTAAAATTCAAGATAAATACATCAATATAGATTCCGATGAATTCATTGCATCTATAAGACGCTTTGGAATAATTACTTTTAGGTTTATTATGATTTTTACGACTTTAAGATCTATAGAGGATGGTGATATCACACAGGAAAAGGTATGTTCAGACATTGATTTTGAAAATGCACTTAAAATATCACGTATTCTAATTGAGCACAGTCGAAAAATGTTTTTAAAATTACCAAAAGCAAGCATACCTTCTGGATTTAAAAGCTTCAAGGAAATATTCATAGATGCATTACCAAAAACATTCAATCGACAAGGATATTTAAGTATTGCCAAAAAATTGGATATTAATGAAAAAACCGCTGAGAGGTATATAACAAAATTGGTTGATGACAGTATTTTAAATAGAAAGTCTCATAATAATTATATAAATACTTTAATTCAAGAGGTAGAGGAAACTAAGGAAATTGAGGAAGCAAAGGATATATCCTCAAAACCCTCAACTTCCTCAGAATCCGCAGAGTCCTAAATAACGGCATAAAAAAACCCACTTCTTTAGAGAGGTGGGTAAATTGCTATGAAAAAGATCGACAAACTAATAGCTTGTCTTCTACTAACAAAAATAAGAAATATATAGTAAAACGACAGCTTTAATTACATTATTTAATCTATTAAAAT
>JBFFKS010000337.1:0-1948 GCA_041555275.1 Xianfuyuplasma sp.
GTTAAAACAATAAACCCAAGAGTTCAATCTCCTGAAAATGACGCTATTACAATTTCTGTAAAAGAGAATTTTGGGGAGTCAGTAATAGAAGAGTTTAAGATTGAAGCCAAAAACAATGATTCTACCAGTGTTTTTATTAAAGTAAATAAGGTATTTAATGGTAAAGAAATAAGTTTTAGTGATCTTTTGGCTAACACAGGTTTGGGCGGAAGTATTAAAGCAAATTTATCAAAAATTGAAAAGGTTAAAACTTTTCCTAAAAACATTGTTGTAAAATCTTTGATGACAACATCTGTAACTGAAGGAGCGAGTGCTGCTCTACCATTATCTATAGGAATAACAACTAATATTGTTTTGTTATCAGAAGATGTAATGATACCAAGGTTTGAAGATTCTAGAATTGGATATTTTAGTAAACCTATGGAGTATTATAACGACAATCAGCATGAAGTTGAATGCCGAAATATGATTACTCGATGGAAACTTGAACCTCGTGATGAGGATATAGAAAAATATAAGCAAGGTGAATTAGTAGAACCTAAAAAACAAATTGTTTATTATATAGATCCTGCAACACCTAAGCAATGGATATCATTTATTGAAAAAGGGGTTTATGATTGGAACACAACATTTGAATCGGCAGGTTTCAAGAATGCTGTAAAAGTGTTGCATCCATCAAAAGAGGATCTGAATTTTGATATTGATGATGTTAGATATTCAGTAATAACTTATGCCGCATCTGAAAAAATAAATGCAATGGGACCATCTATTGTTGATCCTAGGAGTGGAGAGATTTTAGAATCTGATATCATTTGGTGGCATAATTTAATGAAAGGTTTACATTCTTGGATTAGAGTACAAACTGGCCCAATAGATCCAAAAGCAAGAGCTAATAAATTTTCTGATGAGCATATGGGTCAAGCAATTCGCTTTGTTTCTTCTCATGAAGTAGGACATACATTTGGTCTAAAACATAATATGGGAGCTTCCTTTAGTTACCCAGTAGATTCTTTAAGGTCTAAATCTTTTACTTCAAAAATGGGAGGTACAGCACCCTCAATTATGGATTATGCTCGATTTAATTATGTTGCACAGCCTGAAGATAACGTTGTAGATATTACTCCAAAAATTGGTGTGTATGATAAATATGCAATTAATTGGGGATATAGATGGTTGGGTTTAAAATCATCTAAAGATGAACTTCCAATTTTAAATAATTGGATTAGACAACATGAAAATGACCCACTATATTTTTATGGTCCTCAACAAAGTAGTACTTCAGTTGTAGATCCTCGTTCTCAAAGTGAAGATTTAGGTAATAATGCTGTTTTGGCGAGTGAATATGGATTGAAAAATCTTAAAAGGATTGTTCCAAATATATTAGAATGGACTAAAGAAGAAGGGAAAACATATTATAATGCTGCAAAATTGTACAAAGCGACAATTGACCAATGGGAATTGTATACTAACCATGTAATAGCAAACATTGGAGGTGTATATATTAATAATACAGTATATGGAGATCAAAAAGATACATTTACTCCAGTTCCTACTCAAATTCAAAAAGAAGCATTAGATTTTTTAATAAAGAATTCTATTCTTCCACAAGAATGGTTGTTTACACCAGAAATTATCCATCAGGTATATCCAGTGAGAGATGCACCAGATGGTGAACGCTATTATTCACCTGTTTCAATGTTACGTATTTATCAAACAAACATTATTTATGAGTTGTTGAAGACAGATCGATTAATGAGAATTGTTGAGAATCAGGTTTTAGTTTCAGATTCAAAAGAAGCTTTTACTGAAGAATACTTATTCGATACACTTTATAAAGCCATTTTTAATAAAACAATTCAGGGAAAATCATTGAATATGTTTGAGAGAATGACTCAAAAAAATTATATAGATGTTTTGACTGTTGACATAAATACGCTACTTGAAAAAA
>JBFFKS010000338.1:0-1947 GCA_041555275.1 Xianfuyuplasma sp.
ATCATCATTCATATACTGATCAATTGCAAGTAGTCCAAAACACATTAATGTAGTGTCAATTGTTGAATATTCACAATGACCATTACGATCACCGGTTGTTATATCGATAAAATGAGGAAAGAATCCATGATAGGTATTTACATTTTGCAATGTTTTTAATGTTCCTAGAACTCTTATTCGTAATTCTTGTTTTGTTATCATCTGCTTTTCAAAAGCAAGAATCAATGCGGGAAACATAAACCCTGTAGCTGCAATGCTTGCTTTTTTGTCATTCAACGAATGATCCAATGTTAATCCATACCCAGAAGAAGACTCATCAAAAGATGTAAAATCCAGAAAGTATTGGATTAGGTCTTGTTCCATTTTTTCGATCGTTGGTTTCTCCATAATTATCCTATTCCCATTTCTATATATTTGTTTATTCGTTAACCGGTGTAAAATCTAATACTTCAAGACCATCTTGAATATATGGTACTTCCATATAAATTTTCCAGACCATTTGTGAGACATAGTTTTCAAGCATTAACAACGAAATTCCTTTATCAATACCGATGTTATCTTGAGAGAACCAAGGGGTTGAAAATTTATCTAAATTGTAAGATCCTTTAAACCCATATGTTGCCCAAAAGTCATCGTAAGTACGATAATTTTGCATTGTAGCGATTACTTCATCTGGTCTGAATACAATAGATCCAACAGCTCCATATGCTGGAACAGTTCCATCCACTATAAAACTATTTGATCCTTGTGCTGGTCCACTACCATAGTTCCCACGATAAACATCTCCTGAGATAAAATTATCTCCAGGTCCATCACAAGCACTCATTCCCCAAGAAAGGGAATGTAGTGTATCAAATTCTGCAGATTTACTTTCGGCATAAGCTATCGCTGCATCAACTGCGTTCACACTATTGGTAAACCAGTTAAATCCATCCTCATCATTATATGCTTCAAAATCAATCCATAAATGTGAATACTGATGTGTAAATAAACTACCGGTATATGTTGGATAAAATGCACCATAATCATCAGTTGCAGCAACCAAATCTGAATTATATTTCATTAATTGATAAGCACCTTTATGAACACTATAATCAGGACTACCTGCTGCTAAAACAAATAACATTAGATGTTCAGCGTATCCATTCCAGTATCCTTCAAAGCCCGATTCTGGTTGATATCCCATATAGAACTTATTGGCAGTAAAATCAAAATACCAATTCCATTCCATTGATTCATATAATTCGTATGCCACTGCTTCGATTTCTCCTCCAAAATATCTACCTACTGTTAATGCACCATTAATAAATAATGCAGAATCGATAATTGATACTTCAGAATTCCAAGAACGAGCTCCGGTGTCCATATTTATGAAATGATACCAAAATCCATGTGTACGTTCCAAAGAATCACGGAAGGTATATAAGGTATTTAGAGCACGAAACTCTGCTTCTTCACGAGTAATAAAACCATTTTCAACCCCAACTGGTAGTGCAGTCAAACCAAAACCTACTGATGCGATTGACGCAACATCTCCAGGAGTATCATTTTCAGTATTATAGCGATCTGGAATTAATCCATAAGCTCCTGAATCAACATATGTATTGGCAGTATCCCAAAAGAAATTAAAACTTGCTTCTAATTCTTCTGCAACAACTGTAGGTATTTCATCTCTGATATCTGTACGATATAAGGTTGTATTGATATCAGGAAATCCTGTATCATTATCGTTATTTTTTGGCTCACATCCAATTAATGTGATTGCCAATAAAACTACTAATAAACTACTAATTATTTTTTTCATATTATTCACCTGTAACTCCCGTTTTTTCTACTCCTTCAACGAACCATCGTTGAATTGTGAAATACACAATCAACATTGGCAAAATCGTTAATAGGGTTGCTGCTAAACGAATTCCCTCATTAATTCTTATGAGTTGTTCGGAT
>JBFFKS010000339.1:0-1927 GCA_041555275.1 Xianfuyuplasma sp.
CGTTCAATAGTATCAAATGCTGGGACGACATTATATGATATCGGACATAAAAAAGAAACATTTGGTGGACAAAATTACCTTTTTGTAGACGGTGGAATGACAGATAACATTCGTCCAGCATTATATCAAGCAGAATATTCATGTGATATTTCTACAAACATGAATGCTCCAAAAAGTGGTAAATGGACAGTTGCTGGAAAACTATGTGAATCTGGTGATTTACTAATTAGAGAAACAAGTCTTCAAGATTTTTCAAAAGGTGATATCCTTGCAATTTATACTACAGGAGCATACAACTATACTATGGCAAGTAACTACAATCGTATTTTAAAACCAGCAGTTGTGTTTGTTAAAGATGGTGTATCAAAAGAAGTAGTTAAAAGAGAAACATACGAAGATCTAATAAGAAATGATTTAGATTTATAGGAGTGATTATTATGGGAGTAGTGATGAAGTTTGGTGGTACTAGTGTTGGTACTATTGAACATATTAATGACGTCGCACACCACATTAAAAAAATAAAAGAAGAACAAGAAAAAATTGTGATTGTTGTTAGTGCAATGGGTAAAAAAACCGATGAGTTAATTGACCTTGCTAAACAGCTTTCAAAAGATCTCCCTAGAAGAGAAATTGATACTTTACTCGCAACAGGAGAACAACAAACAATTGCATTACTTACAATTGCTTTAAAAGCGATTGGTGTGGATGCAATAAGTCTAACCGGATTTCAAGCTGGGTTTATTACAACATCTTCTCATACAAAAGGTATTATAAAAGATGTTGATATAACTAGGATATTACAACATTTAAAAACAAATAAAGTTGTCGTTGTCGCAGGGTTCCAAGGTATCACTAATGAAGGAGACATAACAACCTTAGGCCGAGGTGGATCGGATACTAGTGCAGTTGCGTTAGCTGCAAAATTAGGATATCCATGTGAGATTTATACAGATGTTGATGGCATCTACACAGTAGATCCCAAATTATATAAAAATGCAAAGAAACTAAATGAATTATCATTTGAAGAAATGATGGAAATGGCTTCTTTAGGTGCTGGTGTTGTTGAAACACGAAGTATAGAATTGGCAAAAAAATATAATGTCCCATTATATATCGCTAAAAGTTTGTCAAAGAAAGGAACGGGAACTTATATCATGAATGAAACTTATTTATTTGAAGAAAAACCAATCACCGGAATTAGTGTTACTGATAATGTTGCAATGGTTACACTTGAAGGTGTTAGTAATAATTTTTATGTTGTATCTAGTGTATTTAATTTGTTAAGTAATGAAAGTATTAATTTAGATATGATTTCTCAAAGTATTGACAAAGAGAACAACCTAGTTATATCTTTTAGTATTGATGATGAGGATGTATCATCATTCAATAATCTAGTTAAAGAGAACCAAAATATATTTAATAATGTAAAGACAGAGGTATCACAAGATCTAATCAAACTATCACTCGTAGGAGTTGGTATGGCAAGTAATTTTGGTGTAGCTGCAAAAGTATTTGATACCCTAGCAAAAGCCAAAATTCCTTTTTATCACATAAGCACATCAGAAATAAGTATTTCTTGTACGGTCTCACTAAAAGATAAAACTCTCGCAGTAGAAAATCTAGCAAAGGCATTTAACTTATAATGATATCTTTTAGTAAATATCACGGGCTAGGAAATGATTTTGTCTTTGTAAATTATTGTGATGTCAATAACTATGACCTTTCAAAACTTTCTGTAAAATTGTGTGATAGACACACAGGAATCGGTGCGGATGGACTAATTATTGTGAAAAAAGATCCTCTAGAAATGATTTATTATAATAGTGATGGTTCGAGAGCGAAAATGTGTGGCAACGGGATCCGTTGTTTTGCGAATTATGTGTATGATCAAAACATTGAAACAAGGAATACTTATACCAACAAAACC
>JBFFKS010000340.1:0-1912 GCA_041555275.1 Xianfuyuplasma sp.
CTTTTTTACAATCAAAAAATGTAATAATGATTAAAGGGAACTATCCAACAGATGCAGGATTCAAATATGAAATCAAAATGAAAATTCACAATATGAAAATATATTTATTACATGGGCATAAATTCGGTGTCCATCACCACAATAAGAAATTGATTAAATATGGACTAGATAATCAATTTGATCTCGTTATGTTTGGTCACACACATATTGCTTTACAAGATCAAATAGAAGGAATGCTATTGTTAAATCCTGGTAGTTGTTCAAGACCGAGAAATTCATTCCCCCCTACTTATTTAATAGTACATATTAATGAACAAGAAATTTTATATACATTTAAAGATGCCTACACTAATGTGGCAATAGAATTTTAGAAAAGGATGTGATTATATGATTGGTTATTTAGGTCCGGAAAATTCATATGCGTACTATGCTGCATCATCATTTTATGTTGCAGATCAATTAATCCCTTATAGTAATATAGGTAGACTGTATTATGCTTTGGAGCAAGATGAAGTAGAAGGAATTGTTGTCCCTTATGAAAATATGAAAGAGGGTACTAGTTTTGATATGTTAAATCGTGTGAATAAAAACCATTATCATATATCACGTATAATTGACCTAGATGTGGTGTTACAACTAGTCTCAAAAGAATATAATTCAAAAGGAATTGAACAAGTTTATTTAACAGAACTTAGTCTAAATGAATGTTATAACTCCTTAAAAAAGGAACTAGGGAAATATCAAAAATTTGAGGTAAAATCAAACCTAGTTGCGCGAAGTAAACTTGAAACTGAATCATCAACGAAAACCGCGGCTGTTGTATCTGTTTATGAAGAAATAGGTGATCTCAATGTTGTCCTTAACGACATTCGAGATTCAAAAGAAAATCTTCATAAATTTGTATTAATATCAAAATCACTTAATGTTAACGGATTTCATAATCGGACGATAATTGTTACTTCTCCAAAGAAAAATAAAATTGGGGCTTTATATGATATTCTTCATGAAATCGTAATTAGGCAACTGAATATAACAAAAATATTATCTAACCCGCTTCTTGACTCAACTGGAGATATTTTGTTCTTTATTGAATTTGAAGGCAATATTGAAGATGAAAATGTTATAGAAACATTGGGAATGATTAAAATGAAGAGTAGTTTTACAAGAATCATTGGGAGTTATTATCAAAAAGAAGAAAAAAAATAGTCCATCGATGAGATGTACTATTTTTTTAATATATAAAAACCATAACTTTTGACATCAATATATTTCGTTGTCTTAATTGTTTTATTCTCAAAAATATCAGTTAAGATTTGATTTTGTAAAGCATAAGGTAATTCTATTTGATTTGGTTGAGAACGTTTTGAGATGATAAAATAAAGTTCTTCTTTTTGAAAAATTAGATATTCTTGTTCGTCATTTGTATCTAACCATTTATATTCGGTCGATTTAAAGGCAGAGTATTCTCCTCTTAATTGGATTAATTTCTGAATATAATAGTATTGATCTTTATCCTGTTCATTCTCATCCCAAATCATACAACGACGGTTATCTGGATCATGTTTACCGGATAACCCAATTTCTCCACCATAATATATGCTTGGTGCACCAGGGAATGTAAACATAAACAAATATGGTAGTTTTACAAGGTCTACGTTGTTTGAACATATTTCAAGGATTCTTGTTGTGTCATGAGAATCAACAAGGTTATAAAGAGATTTTAGGACGTTTTTAGGGTAATCAGTTAATACTTTGTTAACTTTGTACATAAATTCAGTTGATGTGTATTGGTGCTGATCGATATTGGTTCCAAAATAATTCCAAATAGGGAATAATAACTCGTAATTCATAACACCATCATATTGATCTCCTTGTAACCATGGATTAGAGTTATCCCAATTTTCACCAATGA
>JBFFKS010000341.1:0-1903 GCA_041555275.1 Xianfuyuplasma sp.
TAGTGATTCTACTATGGTTGAATTTGGCCAAGTTGTTATGGAGATTAAAGAGTAGTGTTTCAAAAAATATTAATTGCTAACAGAGGAGAAATTGCCGTTAGAATCATTCGTGCCTGTAAACAAATGGGGATTGAAACAGTTGCTATTTATAGCGAAGCTGATCATGATAGTCTTCATGTACAAATTGCTGATGAAGCAGTATGTGTGGGTAGTGCTAAAAGTAATGACTCTTATTTAAAAATGGAAAATATTATATCTGCCGCTATATCAAAAGGTGCCGAAGCTATACATCCTGGTTTTGGTTTTTTAAGTGAAAATGCTCAATTTAGCGAGTTATGTGAAAGCTGTGGGATTCATTTTATTGGACCAAGTGGAAGTGTTATCGAAAAAATGGGTAACAAATCAAAAGCAAGAGAAATCATGATTGAGGCTGGAGTACCTGTCGTGCCTGGAAGTGAAGGAGCTGTTAAATCAATTGAAGATGCAAGAGAAATCGCATTAGAAATTGGATTCCCTGTTCTAATCAAAGCCAGTGCCGGTGGTGGTGGTCGTGGGATGAGAATCGCCTACGAAATCATGGAGTTTGATAAAGCTTATGAGACTGCAAGAAGTGAGGCTTATAATGCATTTGGGGACGATACAATGTATTTAGAGAAGTACGTGTTAAACCCTAAGCATATAGAGTTTCAAATATTAGCGGATAAATATGGTAATGTCGTTCATTTAGGTGAAAGAGATTGTAGCATTCAACGCCGTAATCAAAAAGTAGTTGAAGAAGCACCTAGTGCGATTAGTGAAGACTTAAGAAAACGTATGGGTGACGCAGCACTAAAAGCTGCTAGAACTGTAAACTATGAAAATGCTGGAACGTTAGAATTTTTAGTAAAAGGTGAAGACTTTTATTTCATCGAAATGAATACACGTATTCAAGTAGAACATCCAGTTACTGAAATGGTAACGGGAATTGACATTATAAAAGAACAAATAAAAATTACTGCAGGAGAGGAATTATCATTCTCCCAAGAAGATATAAAACTTCAAGGGCACAGCATAGAAGTACGAATTAACGCTGAAGATCCCAAACATGATTTCCGTCCTAGTCCAGGAAAAGTAGAATTATTACATGTTCCTTCGGGTCACGGAATTCGCTTCGATAGTTTTATATATACAGGATATACTATCTCTCCATTCTATGATTCAATGATGGGGAAAGTAATTGTTCATGCTAAAACTAGAGAAGAAGCAATTATGAAAATGTGTGCAACATTGGATGAACTAGTTATCGAAGGAGTATCAAATAATCGTGCATTCTGTCATGAAATCCTTCATGATCAAGACTATATTGCAGGGGATTTTGACACAAGCTTTATTGTCAAAAAACTAGATAGTCTTTTGGAGTATGATGATCATGAATAAACTCGTAAACACATTTGATAAAAGAAAAGGAACAAGACATAAAACCGCACACATGGTTCCAAAAGCGAATTTCAATAATGATCGTAAATTAGATGTGCCAAAAGGACTATATGAGAAATGTCCTAAGTGTAAAGAAACCGTTAATACAAAACAAACAATTCAGTTAAACTACATATGTAAACATTGTGGAGAACATTTTAGAGTACGAGCAGTAGATAGAATTAATATGACTGTAGATATTGGTACATTTAAAGAAAAAGGTTTGGGGTTTATTACTTTAAATCCTTTATTCCAAGATGGGTACGAAGAAAAAATAAAACATTATCAACAGGTAACCAATCTTGATGAAGCATACATGTATGGATATGCAGAAATAAACAAACAACCATGTGTAGTTGGAGTAATGGATAGTTATTTCCTAATGGGTAGTATGGGGAGTGTAGTTGGTGAAAAGGTAACAAAAAGTTTTGAATATGCAATTTATAAA
>JBFFKS010000342.1:0-1897 GCA_041555275.1 Xianfuyuplasma sp.
ATTTTCTCTCTAATAAAAAGCTGAAAATTTCTTCTGTGATTTTTGATATTTTTTGTTTTTCATGTAGTACCATTATGTTTCACTCCTTTTAAATGCTGAAATAAATAACGTAATAATTAATGCAGTAAATGCTGCTGCAAATCCATTTGCATATAATAATACACCACCGTGTAATTGGCCTAAACTAAATGCGATTGGTAAGTGTAACATACCCGCCATAATCCCGATTATAAATCCAAACTCTCCAGCTATTGGTGCAAGTGCAGTTGAAAAGAGAATCGCTAGAATTACAGGTACGCTTAATTCAATGTTGAATATAACTGTTAATAAGAATACCCCTATCATAGGTGGTAGTATATTTCTAACATGTTTTCCAAATGCTGCAAATCCAATAATTGTAAACAATCCTCCAAAGACTGGTCCATTCACATGGACATCTAGAAGTAGTAAAATCCCTAAGGCAGCCAAACCTGTTATTCCAATATTTAGCATGGTAAGTGGTTGATTGTCTCGTCTTGTAAAGTCAGTTGCCGCTCTACCTGATAGTTTTAGAAGATCCCTATATCCCTTGATATCGAAGTTAGATAAAAATAAGCCTAACCCAATATAAACGATACAGATGAAAATAAACAAATACAATAATAATAAATGAGAATCATTTGTATAGATTAAATTAGTCTGATAATCAAGATTAAACAATTTAAATATACTAAAGAAAGCAAAAGATAATATCCCCGATGCAAATCCTACATTATATAGATTGTATCCTTGGTGGAAACCAATTACTCTTGATGATAATTCTACTAATAAGAATCCTGCGAGTAATCCAGTAAGAATTCCAACTGGAATACCTATATAGAGTTCTAATCCAAGTCCAAACATAATTACACTAGATATAGGACTAAGTCCTGTTGAGAATAAGAATACTACGATAACACTTCGAATTTTTATGTGTTTATAACGAGCATAAAGAAATACACCCAAGTATATTATTGATACATTTAAAATGTTTTTCCCAAAAAAAGCGAACCCACCAATTGTAAGTATTCCCGCAAAAATTGATCCAGTGATTCTCAAGTCTAATTTTTTCATTAATAGATAACTGCCGAGCATTAACAATCCTGAGTTTAATAAAGCAGGTCCAATCCCTCCAACAGCAACAAAATCGGTTAATAAAATACTTTCGCTAATTTGGATTAAATAAAATCCATTTAGTAAATCTCCCAAAGGTTGTAAAAGGAAAGCTAAGATGATAAATAAGATAGCAATATATGGTACCAGTAAATTTTTCCTTATACGGGATTTCATCTAATCACCTCTTTCAATAAATATTATATAAGTTCTTGATTTCATTCCCCAATAAAACGCAAATAAAACAGAAACCCTGATATAATTAAAATAATTTAATGTTAAATTTTGAGTATGTAGTACCAAAATCAACAACAATCTTATCGATATGGTCTATATACCCTGGACAGTGAGATTTTACATATTCAATGAAGTCATCGAGAACCTTTTTTTCTCCTTGAACAACGCAAAATACTTTGCCGTTATAAGTGTTTTTAACATATCCTGATATATTAAATTTATTGGCAGCATTTTTAATAAAAAATCGCATACCAACACCTTGAACCCTTCCAGATAAAACTAAATTATATGTTATCATACCTTTCACTTCTTTTCTTGGTTATTTTTTAACCTATAATTAGAATAATAGTTCTATTAAAACGTTAAGTTTATAACATCAATTCGCAAAAAAATTTTCGAATATAACGTGTGAAGATTAAAAAAGTGCAATCGTTATATATATATTATACTATAATATCAGTTATTTTCATTATATAGAGTAGAAGTATCCTTATTTATAGAGAGATTTGTGAATACTCATCTATTGAGC
>JBFFKS010000343.1:0-1887 GCA_041555275.1 Xianfuyuplasma sp.
AATCTTCTGTTTCACCACTTCTATGTGATACTACTGCTGTGTATCCAGCTTTTTTAGCCATTTCGATTGCTTGGAACGTTTCTGTTACAGTACCGATTTGGTTTACTTTAATTAAGATTGAGTTAGCGATACCTTCTTTGATACCTCTTGCTAATTTTTCAGTGTTTGTAACGAATAAATCATCACCAACGATTTGAATTTTTTTACCTAATTTATCAGTTAATACTTTCCATCCTGCCCAATCATTTTCATCTAATCCATCTTCAATTGAGATAATTGGATATTTATCCACTAAATCAACATAGAAATCAGCTAATTCTGCAGCAGTTAACTCTTTTCCACCTTCACCAGCTAATACATAAACACCTTTTTCTTTATTATAGAACTCACTTGAAGCAACATCCATTGCTAACATAACATCTTTACCAGCAACGTATCCTGCTTTTTTGATTGCTTCTAAGATAACAACGATTGCTTCTTCGTTAGATCCTAAGTTTGGAGCAAATCCACCTTCATCACCAACAGCAGTGTTGTATCCTTTACCTTTTAAAACAGCTTTTAATGCATGGAATACTTCTGCTCCCATTCTTAAAGCTTCTTTAAATGTTGGAGCACCAACAGGCATAACCATAAATTCTTGGAAGTCTACATTATTATCTGCATGGCTTCCACCATTGATGATATTCATCATTGGAGTAGGTAATTCTTTTGCGTTAAATCCACCTAAATATAAGTATAAAGGTAATCCAACAAAATCAGCAGCAGCACGAGCTACAGCCATACTAACACCTAGAATAGCATTAGCACCTAATTTTCCTTTATTTTTAGTACCATCTAAATCGATCATTAGTTGATCGATAAGTACTTGTTGAGTAACGTCTAATCCTAATACTTCAGGAGCAATAAGGTCATTCACATTTTTAACAGCAGTTTCAACACCTTTTCCTAAATATCTTGATTTAACTCCATCACGTAATTCTACAGCTTCGTGTTCACCCGTTGAAGCACCACTTGGTACTAAAGCTCTACCGAAAGCACCTGAATCAGTATATACCTCTACTTCAATAGTAGGGTTCCCACGTGAATCTAAAACTTCTCTTGCGTATACATCAGTAATGTATGGCATTTTTAAAACATCTCCTTTTTTAATAAATTTATTAAATTTTCGTACACATATATTATAGAGCAAATTACATTTCTTTACAAATAATATCCGATAAATGAAAACACTTTCAAAACCGAGTTAAAAAAAGCACTAAATTCTATTAGTGCTTTTATAATCTACTTTTTAATTACTAGACTTTCTCCAGTCATTTCACTTGGTTTTGCTACATTCAAATACTCTAACATCGTAGGTGCAACATCTGCTAAAATTCCACCTTCACGAATTGTAACATTATTATCAGTGATGATTAACGGAACAATGCTTGTTGTATGAGCGGTAAATGGATTACCTTCTTCATCTAACATCTTTTCAGCGTTCCCATGATCGGCTGTAATTATTGCGACACCGTTTTTATCTAAAATAGCATCTACAACTTTACCAACACATTCATCAATCGTCTCAACCGCTTTTATTGCCGCTGGGATGATTCCTGTATGGCCTACCATATCGCAGTTTGCAAAGTTAAGTATTATAGTATCGTGTTTATCTTGATCTATTTCATCCAAGATACGATCTGTTACTAAGTATGCACTCATTTCTGGTTGTAAATCATAAGTAGCTACTTTGGGACTATTTACTAATGCTCTTTCACTATTTTCAATTTGTTTGTCTTCTCCACCATCGAAGAAGAATGTAACGTGTGCGTATTTTTCAGTTTCAGCAATACGTAATTGATTTAATCCTACTCTACTGACAACATCCCCAAACATATTTACTAGTCG
>JBFFKS010000344.1:0-1879 GCA_041555275.1 Xianfuyuplasma sp.
AAGAGAAAGATTTTTAAAGTATCCAATTGATTCAATTCAAACGCACGAGCTAATCGCGATTATTTTAAGAACAGGTAGTCGCGATAAAAGTGTCATTGAATTAGCAAAGCAAGTTTTATATAAGTATAAAAACCTAAAGGACTTATCAAATACGGATACAAGAGAGTTGTTGAGAATTAAAGGAATAGGAAAAGCAAAAGCCATTGAACTAATGGCAGCCTTCGAACTTGGGAAACGTGCAACACTAGAAACATTTTCAGAGCAAATAAAACTTAATTCTCCTGAAAGCATCTTTCAATTTCTAAAAGATCATTTAGAAATGAAAATGCAGGAACACTTTGTTGCACTATATCTAAATACGAAAGGAGAACTAATAAAAAAAGAGACACTCTTTGTAGGTAGTCTCAATTCATCACTTGTTCATCCGCGAGAAATCTTTAAACATGCAGTTATACACAGTGCAGCTGCAATCATTATTTGTCATAATCATCCAAGTGGTGATCCAACTCCATCTAAAAACGATATAGAAGTTACGAAAGTCATTCATAAAAATAGTTTAATGATGGATATTGAATTATTGGATCACATTATTGTTGGTCGTAATCGGTATTTTTCGTTCAAAGAAAAAGGCATCATTTAAGATGCCTTTATAAACGTATATTGATATCTGTTGGAGCTTTGTAATTAAATATGCACTTTTAATATTTTAAATATTCATCGATATATACAATATCTCCTTAATCATCAAATGGATTCTTATCAAATTCTGCAAACGGATCCTCTTCGTCGTTTATATCCTCTGTTTTTGAATTATCAGGATAAACTGGTTTCTCAAATGTACTTGAATATTTGTCTGAGTGAGTTTTTTTCGAACTATAATATCTGAATAGTCTTGAACCTAATATGATTACTACAACTATAATAATTGTAGAATTATTTCTTAAATATTCAAATGGGGTACTAGCACTGTCTATATCAAAAAGTCTAATACCTACTGAAAACAGAAAAAATAATGCTATTATTGTTCCAAAACCTGTCGATTTTTTATTCATTATACTCCTCCTTAGGAAGTTTATGATCGATTTTACTGATATGAATCCTTGTCATACATTGCGAACGGATCCTCATTTGGATCATGCTTAGACTTAATAAGTTTATCTATAATATCAGGATAATTAGAAATTCTTCCTTTTCTTATTTGGATAATCTTCAATAATGTAAAAAGTAGTATTAAACTGAGAAGAACAAATATGATTCGGATAATATTTGGTCTAAAATTGAATCCGATTGCAAATAAATCGTTTCTTTCAAAACCATCTGTCGAAAATGTAATAAAACTATATTCTCCAGTTTGTCTTACTTTGATTTTCAGGATTGCATCATGGTTCGGTAACCCAAGTTCATCAGGGTCATCAATAACTTCTACGTACATATCGTCTAATATTTGACTATCCACTGTAATCATAATATTATGAATGATATTGCCATCACTGTCTTTGATCTTAAGCATACCATTGCCAAATGTAATATTATCATCGTCAGATTTATTATAATATATTGTGATGATATCCCAAATAGATGATTCAACTTGTACAGTAGAATTCGAGTTTAAAACGTAATATTCATCATTGTTTGGAGTATCAGCCAATCTTCTTTCACTGATAATTGTTGAGACAATCAATAAAACAAAAAAGCCAACGCCTAATAATGTAAATACTTTGGCAAAACTTATAGGTTTTCTGTCCATAAAATCCCTCCTTATTATCTCTCTATATTATATAATATTCCAACATGTAAAACAACATACTATTTAAAATCAAGATATTTGCTATATTTAGCGATTAAATGCGTTTTTTTACTTGCATAATTTTATATATTA
>JBFFKS010000345.1:0-1872 GCA_041555275.1 Xianfuyuplasma sp.
AAAAGAGTTCTGTCCATTTAAGTATCCTACAAAATAGGGATGTGTATCATAATCATATGCAATGTCGAATATTTCATATATCTGTGATTCACTTAATGCTGCGAATCCTCTATTTCTCATTTCAGTAGTGAAATGTCCGTGTGTTGTTTCACTTAAAAAGATGCAATCCTCATTAACTTCTAGTACACGCTCACGAGCTTCTTCTAGAAATTCATAAGGAATGATGTTTGCAACATCCCATCTAAAGCCATCAACACCAAGTCTAGTCCAATATAGTAATGTCTCAATTTGTGTCTCCCACAGATCCTTTGATACAGTGTAATCAAAATCTGTGATATCCCACCAATCTCCAACACGATTTTTAAATTCACCATTTTCCTTATAAAAATATTCAGGATGTTTTTGGATTAAGACTGAATCATACGATGTATGGTTAAAGACAATGTCTATCATCAATTTCATATCTAATCTGTGTACTTTATTTACCAGATTCTTAAAATCCTTTAAAGTCCCATATTCGTTGTTTATTGAGTTAAAATCTTTTATTGAATAAGGAGAACCTAGGCTTCCTTTGCGTTTTTCTTGTCCAATTTCATGAATAGGCATTAAATATATAACATCTACTCCAAGTTCCTTAATACGATTTAAGTCTTTGCTAAAGGCTTGAAAAGTACCCTCTTTTGTATGGTTTCTAATATAGACTTGATATATGAATAGTTTTCGAAGATTTTTTTTGGTATAAACACTCATAAATATCACTCCAATCAAATGATATTATATCATTTATAATACATTTACAAAAGTGCTTTGATATAATATAATACGTTTAGTAGGATGTGATTATTATGCCAACCATCAAAGATGTTGCTAAAAAGGCTAATGTTAGTGTAGCCACGGTATCAAGAGTAATTAACAATACCGGATATGTCAATCATGAAACAAGAAAAATAGTTGAAGTTGCGATCAAAGAGTTAGGATATGTCCCTAATGAATTAGCGCGTTCTTTATTCCGTAAAAGTAGTAATATAATTGGACTTATTGTTCCCCATATATCTACTTATTTCTTTGCGGAGCTTATTGAAGCAATCGAAGATGCAGTAACTTCTAAAGGATATAAATTAATGATTTTTAACTCAAAGGATGATATCGAGTTAGAAAAAAAATATTTAAACGTTTTAAGTCAATATAATGCGGATGGTTTGATTTTAGTTGCCAACACAAAAAGTGCAAAATCATACCTAGAATTAACTATACCACTTCTAACAATTGATCATATCATTGATAAATCAGTTCCTTCGATTACAAGTGATAATGTTCAAGGTGGAGAACTTGCTGCACGTAAATTAGTATCTACAGGAGCAAAAAAAGTTATTCATTTTAGAGGTCCTAGTGACTTAATTACTGTAATTGATAGAGCCCGTGGTTTTTATCAAGTTATGGATGAAAACAATATTGATGTCTACAGTTTTGATCTTGATTTTAAAACACCTGATTTGGGAGATATTGAGATGTTTATCAAAAGACACCCAGATGTTGATAGTATCTTTTGTAGTAGCGATATTATTGCGTTATATGTCATTAGCGTACTTCAAAAACTAGGATATAAAATTAATCAAGATGTGCAAGTAATTGGTTTTGATAACATTGATTTATCTGCTGTATTATTACCTCGTCTTACAACAATCGCACAACCAATACACGATATTGGAATGGAAGCAATGGAACGATTGCTAAAGATGATAAAAAAAGAGAAATTAGATGAAATTCATAGTGTTTTACCTGTAACTTTAATAGAAAGAGATACAACAAAAAAGGCCTAAATAAAATTTAGGCCTTTTCTTTTATTATAAAGTAGTTTATTTTTTAGGTGCT
>JBFFKS010000346.1:0-1857 GCA_041555275.1 Xianfuyuplasma sp.
TTATTTAAAAGCCTAATAACAAAGCAAATTAATGACATTATATATAATCTTATTTCACAATGTAATTTTGCACCAATAAATATAACAACTAAATTGTTTTGCACACTATCTTTTTATAAATAAATTACATTTTTAGACATAAATGAAAAGGTTTCACTAAGATTAACTACTTTATATCATTGAATCTAAAAGCATAATTGACAAACATTTTTGAAAGTGGTATTATCAAGACAACAAATCGATGAAGAGGACTAGTATTAAACATTCTATTTTATAGAGAGTTAGTGGATGGTGAAAACTAATAAATATATGTTTATGAATCTACCTCGAAGAGAAACTAATCATTTACGGGTGACTCCGTTATCAGTTATGAGATAGAGGAAACTCTAATTTAAGGTGGTACCGTGAATACATAATTCGCCCTTGTTCATTCAAGGGCGATTTTTTATTATTAAAGGAGGAATTAAAATGTTAGATATTAAATTAATCAGAGAGAACACAGATTTTTATGTTGAACTTTTAAATAGACGTGGAGGAGATTTCTCCTATTTACACGATCTAGTTAAGAAGGATTCTAGAAGACGCGAAATTATTTTTGAAGTTGAGAAAGTAAAAGCAAAGAGAAACGAACTGAGTAAACAAATCGGTGTTTATAAGCGTGAGAAAAAAGATCCGAAAGAGATTTTTGTTCAAATAGAAGGAATTGGTATAGGAATTAAAGATTTGGAAACTGAACTAAAGGATATAGAAGAAGAAATCCTACAAGGATTACTAATGACTCCTAATGTTCCAAACGAAGAAATTCCGGTAGGATTAGACGAAGAAAACAATCTTGAAATTAAGAAGTGGGGAGAAATAAAAGACTTTGATTTTGAACCACAACCACACTGGGATTTGGCTACAAAATTGGATATTTTAGATTTTGATAGAGCTTCTAAAGTTACTGGGTCACGCTTCACTATTTACAAAGGATTAGGAGCTAGATTAGAAAGAGCACTTATTAATTTTATGACTGATTTACATGCACATGAACATGGATATACTGAAATCATTCCACCTTTTATTGTGAATCGTGCATCTATGGTGGCATCAGGACAATTTCCTAAATTTGAAGATGATGCATTTAGAGTTGTAGACGAAAGAGAACTATTTTTAAATCCAACAGCTGAAGTTCCAACAATAAATATGTATAGAGATGAAACACTTAACGGAGATGATTTACCAATTAAGTTTACGGCATTTACTACTGCATTTCGCCAGGAAGCAGGAAGTGCTGGTAGAGATACACGAGGAATTATAAGACAACATCAATTTAATAAAGTAGAATTAATTAAATTTACGAAACCAGAAAACTCTTATAATGAGCTCGATGCAATGTTAATAGACAGTGAAAGAGTACTGAAAGAACTAGAATTGCCATATAGAGTGGTTACTTTATGTACGGGTGATTTAGGATTTAGTATGAGAAAAACCTATGATATCGAAGTGTGGCTTCCTTCATATAAGACTTATCGTGAGATTGGTAGTATTTCAAATGCAGAGGATTATCAAGCTAGACGAGGAAATATTAGGTTCAAAAGATCAAAAGAATCTAAACCAGAGTTTGTACATACGTTAAATGGTTCAGGTCTTGCGGTTGGAAGAACAGTAGTTGCAATTTTGGAAAACTATCAACAAAAAGATGGTACAATAATAATACCAGAAAAATTGGTTCCATATATGAGAACTAATATCATAAAATAGGAGGTTAACATGATAGATATTCATGAGCAAGAGGAGTTTTCTTTTTCCACTGAAGAAAAAGACATTGTACTAGCAAATAACAAGAAACATCCATTGGTTAAAGAATTAAGTGAA
>JBFFKS010000347.1:0-1854 GCA_041555275.1 Xianfuyuplasma sp.
GGAGCTAAAAACTTAGAAGAAGCTTTAACTGTTACTTTAGAAGGAAAAACAATTGCAGATGTTTTAGTCGACAGAACACTTACAATTGGAGAAAAAATTTCTTTAAGAAGAGTTACGAGAGTGGTAAAAGAAGATACAGCATCATTTGGTGCTTATTCACATATGGGTGGTAAAATCGTTTCATTAACAGTAGTTAATAATGTAGACGAAGAAACTGCTAAAGATGTAGCAATGCATGTAGCAGCAATTAACCCAAAATATTTAAATAGTGATCAAATTAGTGATGAAGTTATCGCACATGAAAAACAAGTACTGACTAATGAAGCACTAAACGAAGGTAAACCAGCTAGTATCGTTGAGAAAATGGTAGTTGGAAGATTAAATAAATACCTAAAAGAAATTTGTTTAGTAAATCAACCTTTCGTTAAAAACCCAGATTTAACAGTTCAAAACTTTGTAAAACAAGCTGGTGGACAAATCAAATCTTTCTTAAGAATTCAAGTTGGAGAAGGAATTGAAAAACGTCAAGACGACTTTGCAAGCGAAGTAATGAGCCAAGTTAAAATTTAAATACTTAATAATAGGACACAACGTGTAATGTGTCCTATATTTGTAAAGGGAGGAAATAATATGTCAGAAAAAACAAGAATTATCATCAAACTTAGTGGAGAAGCACTAAGTGGTGAAAACAACAAAGCAATTGATCCGATTCGTGTTAGAGAAATTGCGGCGGAAGTAAAAGAAGCATATGATTTAGGAAACTTACAAATAGGGATAATTGTTGGTGGAGGAAACATTTGGCGAGGAAAAATCGCTAGTGAAATGGGTATGGAACGAAGCAGTGCAGATTACATGGGAATGATTGCTACAATCATGAATGCACTTGCTTTACAAAATGCCATTGAAGAACTTGGAATTGAAACAAGAACAATGACATCACTAAATATTCCACAAGTTGCAGAACCTTATATCAGAAGAAAAGCGATATCGAATTTAGAAAAAGACCGTATTGTAATCTTTGGTGGTGGAACAGGTAATCCATATTTCTCTACAGATACAACAAGTGCACTTCGTGCAGCTGAAATAGGTGCAAAAGTAATATTGATGGCTAAAAATGGTACAGATGGAGTTTATGACAAAGATCCTCGTACGAATAAAGATGCCGTTAAATACGAGCAACTTACACATCATCAGGTACTTGATAAAGACTTGCAAGTAATGGATTCTACTGCAGCAGCACTATGTAAAGACAATGGAATTGAAATCATCGTTTTTGACATGAACGAACACGGGAATATCAGACGTGTAGCTGCCGGAGAAAAAATTGGAACAAAAATAGTATAAGGAGGCCAAACAATGCCAGATATGATTTTATTAGAAACAGAAGAAAAAATGGAAAATCACGTTGATCATTTATTAAAAGAATTTGTAAAAGTTCGTACAGGACGTGCAAACCCAAAAGTATTTTCAGAAGTATATGTTGACTACTACGGTTCATCAACACCTATCTCTCAAGTTGGAAGTATTAGTATACCAGAACCAACACAACTTGTAGTAAAACCATATGACAAGAGTATTGTCAAAGACGTTGAAAAAGCTATCTTAGCTGCTAATTTAGGATTTACTCCTAACAACGAGGGACATCAACTACGTATTGTTTTACCGGCCTTAACAACAGAAAGACGTAAGGATTTAATAAAACAAGTTAAAAAATATGGAGAAGAATGTAAAGTTCAAATTCGTGCCGAACGTCACAAAGGAAATGACTCATTAAAAAAACTTGAAAAAAGTAAAGATATTAGCGAAGATGAGTTAAAATTATACTTAGAAGAAATCCAAGAAGTAACAAATAAA
>JBFFKS010000348.1:0-1851 GCA_041555275.1 Xianfuyuplasma sp.
GTGTGAATTTTGATAAAATAATTTAAATTTCAGCAGTGAAAATAAAAAATAACCAACGACTTGATCAATTTAGTACATTCGTTAATCCTGAAAAACCATTATCAAATTTCACAACCAAACTAACATCAATAAGAAATGAAGATGTTAAGAATGCCCCTAAAATAGAAGAAGTAATTATTGATTTTAATGAATTCATTAAAGGATGTGTAATGGTTGCCCATAATGCGCATTTTGATATGGGATTTATTTATCAAATACTCAAAGATAACAACTTATTTGATGGGTTAATTCCAACAATTGATACATTACAAATTGCTAGAAACTGCTATGGAGACCAACTAAAGAGATTCAATTTAAAAGCTGTAGCAAAACTTTTCAAAGTACACTTGGAGCAACATCACCGTGCAACAGATGATACAAATGCTACTACAGAAGTTTTTATCCATATGATGAGTGATGCTCGCAAAAACGGGGTCACAAATATAAATGATTTTAACCGTTTAAGTTATCGTAGTGAGGCATACAAATATTCAATTAGTAAACATATTAATCTACTTGTAAAGAATGAAATAGGACTTAAAAACTTATTTACCATTACAAGTTTAGCGAATACAAAATATTTTTACAAAGAGGCAAGATTATTGAAAAGTGTTCTCGATGAACATCGGGAAGGTATTTTGGTTGGTAGTGGATGTATGAACAGTATGTTCTTTGAGACTGCCCTGAATAAACCAAAAGAAGAACTATTAAAATTTGCATCATATTTTGATTATCTAGAACTACAACCAATCGTTGATTTTAAACATCTCTCAAATAATATGGATGGTGGCATGGAAGCAATCAAAGAGACGTTTAATAGAATTATTGAAGTAGGAAAAGAACTAGATATTCCAGTTGTAGCAACTGGTGATGTTCATCATCTACTTGAGAGTGATCGTAAATATCGTGATATTTACGTACAAACCCCAGTTGTCGGTGGAGGATTACACCCACTTGCAAGGTATGATGAGATACCATCACAATACTTTAGAACAACCACAGAAATGTTAGAGGAGTTTTCTTTTCTAGATGAAGAATTACGAAGAGAAATAGTTATTACAAATTCAAACAAAATAAATGATCAAATTGATTTTGTTAAGGCTTTTAAACCAGAACTTTACTCGCCAACAGATGATTTTATGGCTCTTGATGGTATTCCTTCAATTAGTAATAAGTTAATGAAAATGGTAAGTGACCATTCAAAAGAGATTTATGGTCGTGAAGTACCTCAAATCGTACAAGATCGTATTGATAAAGAGATAAAAAGTATCATTGATAATAAGTTCTCTACGGTATATTACATTTCTCATCTATTAGTTAAGAAATCTTTAGATGAAGGATACCTAGTTGGTAGTCGTGGATCTGTAGGTTCTAGTTTGGTTGCAACATTAATGAACATTACAGAAGTAAATCCACTACCACCTCATTATGTATGTCCAAAATGTCAATTCTCATCATTTAAAATGACGAGAGAGGAAAAATTGAATAAATATAAAATTAGAGACGAAGAATTACGTCTTCAATCAATTCTAGATAAATATGAAAGCGGATTTGATTTACCAAAAGAAAATTGCCCTATATGTGGTGCTGAAATGAACAAAGATGGACATAATATTCCGTTTGAAACCTTCCTTGGGTTTAAAGGAGATAAAGTTCCAGATATCGATCTTAACTTCAGTGGTGACTATCAACCAGTTGTTCATGAATATATTCGTAAGATATTTGGCGTTGATCGTGCATTTCGTGCGGGTACAATTTCTACAGTTGCTGAAAAAACAGCTTTTGGATATGTAAAAGGATATTTAGAAAAAA
>JBFFKS010000349.1:0-1836 GCA_041555275.1 Xianfuyuplasma sp.
GAAGATGGGATTGACATGATGTTGATCATCCTTATAAAGCTTCTCTTTATAATGTATAAATTTTTTTAAGTCTTTGAAATTTTCCACTTTTTTAATCATATTAATTTCCTCCAGTAACAAAAGCAAGATACTCTATTTTATCATACTGTTCTATCTGACACAAGGCAACATTTTTTTAAGAAATGAAAAAGGCGCTACCTGAGTAGCACCTTTATTTAATAAACATATATAACCGCAATTATACTTGCCGCACCAACGACCATTATCCCCACGATTAATGTAGCCAACCCACCTGTTGATTTACGATCTTTTTTCTTTGAGTTTTGATAATCATAAAATGACAAGTGTTCTTTGTTTCTCCTTCCCCACAATTGACGAAATGAGTACTTGAAACCTAAGAATACATCAGTAATATTTGTTGTCGTAATGATACCAATTGATAACATGACCATACCTACTACAAACAAAGAATCTGAAATGAATCTAAGTGTGAATAAGTTATTAAATTGTCTTACCATCAATATGTAGAAAAATACACCTGCAACGACAAGATTTATGAATATATTTTTAAGCATTATTTAAGATCTTTTTTGTACTCAGCAATCTCTTTATCATTCGCCAAAATGAAGTGTCCAGACTTAATTTCTTGTAAAACTGGAGGTTGAACGTTGTATTCTACGTTTACTGCATGTTCTCTAGGGTTGTATCTTACACGTTTTCTGTTTTTCTCGTAACGTGGATCTGGCAGTGGTACTGCAGATAGTAATGATCTTGTATATGGGTGAAGAGGATTTTTAAATAATTCTTCACTCGTTGCAAGTTCTACCATTTTACCATAGTACATAACACCAATACGATCACTAAAGTATTTTACAACACTTAAATCATGAGCGATAAACATAATTGTAATTCCTAAACGATCTCTTAAATCATTAAGTAAGTTGATAACTTGAGCTTGAATTGATACATCAAGTGCACTGATAGGTTCATCTGCAATGATAAACTCAGGTACAACGATTAATGCACGAGCAATCCCAATACGTTGACGTTGTCCACCACTAAATTCATGTGGATAACGAGAAGCATGTTCCGGTAACAATCCAACCGTTTCTAGAACTACATTTACTCTTTTATTAATTTCGTCATCGTTTCTTTCACCAGCGATTCTTAATCCTTCGGCAACGATTTCTTTTACAGTCATACGAGGATTTAAAGATGCAATTGGATCTTGGAAAATCATTTGCATTTTACGCATTAAATCTTGATCAACTTTATAGTTATCGTTTTTACGAGACTTTATATCTTCTTTTATATTCGTAATCATTTCTTGTTTTTCTTCAGCCGGTAATTCAGCTTTACGAACTTTTTTCAATTCTCTTTTTGCACTATCGTATCCAGCACAAATACGTTTTCCCATGAAGTATACTTCACCGTCAACAATTTGTTGATCATGTAGTTTAATTATGGTACGTCCAGTTGTTGTTTTACCACAACCACTTTCCCCAACAAGGCCAAATACTTCTCCTTGATAAATATCAAAACTTACATCATCAATTGCTTTAACAACTAACTTACTTTTACCGTGACCATTAACAAAATATGTCTTTAAGTTTCTAACACTTAGAACTGGAAGTTGACTCATTACTTGCTCACCTCTTCCGAATCGCTTAGCATACGGCTAATGCGTTTTTGAATTACAGTAGGCATTTCAACTTTAGGTGCATCTGGATGAAGCAACCAAGTTGCAGCACTATGTGATTCACTAATTTTGAACATTGGAGGTTGTGCCTCAAAGTCAATTTTCATTGCATAAATATTTCTGTCTGCAAATGCATC
>JBFFKS010000350.1:0-1834 GCA_041555275.1 Xianfuyuplasma sp.
TAGATGTTGAAAATCAAGGTAAATTTAATCATTTATATGTATTAGGTTTATATGAAATATTAGATTACTTAATCACTACTTTCCCTGATATCTTATTTGAATCATGTAGTAGTGGAGGAAACAGATTTGATGCAGGAATGTTATACTACATGCCACAAACATGGACAAGTGATAACACAGATAGTTTTGAGAGGTTATTCATTCAAGAGGGCACAAGCTTGGTTTATCCACTAAGCACAATAAGTAATCATGTCAGTGGAGAAAGAAGCCATCAAGTGATGAGACACACACCACTTGAAAACAGGTTTAATGTAGCTTGTTTTGGCGTTTTAGGATATGAACTTGATCTCACAGAACTAACGAAGTTTGATGAAAGTATAATAAAAAAACAAATAGCGTTCTACAAAGAGTACCGTAGGTTGTTTCAATATGGAAGATTCGTTAGATTAAGAAGTGTTTATGAAACAAACCAGACCATCTGGATGGTAATAAATGAAGACAATACTGAAGCGATATTGGGTTATTTTCAAAAAAAAGCTCAACCCAATCCAAAATTTGATACAATTAAGTTAAAAGGTTTTAAAAAAGGAAATTATAAAATAACAAATAGAGAACAATTCATCAACATCAGAACCTTTGGAAGTTTAGTAAATCATGTAGCTCCTATTAAACTTAAGGTAAATAGTTTTTTACACAATTTAGTAGCGAATAGATATTTATTCAAACTCGAGGATTTCAACAAAGAATTAACCAATAATCAATTAGAAAATTGTGAGTTATTATTACCTCACACCTTCACGGGTACAGGACATAATGAGAATGTAATGCTTCTACCTGATTATTCCAGCAGACTATTCATAATAAAGGAGATTACAAATGGACAAGATTAGCAACAAGATGAAGTACTCATTCGCATTTGGTGGATTTGGTAAAGACGCAATGTTTGCGATGAGTACAATTATGATGTTTTACTTTAACTATTATTTAGGTATTAGTGCAGCATTTTTGGGAACAATGATGATGGTGGTTCGTATATGGGATGCAGTTAATGATCCAATTATGGGAACAATCGTTGAAAAAACAAAAACAAGATGGGGAAAATTCAGACCATGGATTCTAATTGGGACAGTGCTGAATGCTACTGTATTGATATTGTTATTTATCAATCCAGATTTCCAATCGGGATCAACCATTAAACTAGTATATGTAACTGTAATGTATACATTATGGGGAATGACCTATACATTAATGGATATTCCTTATTGGAGTATGATTCCAACACTTTCGAGCAGTCAAGAAGAACGTGAAAAAGTAACGGTTTTAACAAGACTATTCACAAGTTTAGGGTATTTCGTGATTGCTGGTGGATTTTATATGATCGCAGGAGCTCTTGGTGGTGCAACAGATACCGAACAAGATATTGCTGAAATGTTAAATGGAGCCTTTTATCTAGCGATAATAGTTGCTGTTATTTTTATCATTGGCGAGATTATAACCGTGGTGAATGTTAAAGAAAAAATTGTAGTGCATGAAGAGAAAAAAACGCTAAAAGATATGTATGGATTATTAAGAGATAATGATCAATTATTAGTAGTAATGATTGTTGTACTAGTGATTAATTTCACCTTATATATTACGAGTGGTATGGCAATCTATTACATTACATATCGTATTGGTAATATGGACCTTTATTTTCCATTTATTGCGGCAGGAGGAGTGCTTCAAGTTTTAGGAGCAGTACTATTTAATCCCCTTAAAAAATTCTTCAATCGTAAACAAATTTATAATATTACGATTATTGTGCAGTTTATCGGATTCATTTTCTTATTCATAA
>JBFFKS010000351.1:0-1827 GCA_041555275.1 Xianfuyuplasma sp.
AGCATATGTAGTAACAATTGGCTTACCACTAGCACAAGCTTCAATTAGAGATGTTGGCATTCCTTCTCTATAGGAAGGCAACACTACAATATCAGCTTCTTTATAAACGGTCTTCATGTCGTCTTGAAAACCAAACCATTTTAAATAGTTTTCAATTTCCTCACACCTCAAATAACTTTCAGGTACCGCTTCTTTATTACCTAGATCAATCATTCCACATAATTTAAAAAAAACTTTACCAAAGTATTTTCCTTTCAATAATTTAGCGGCTTCTATAAATTCTCTTAGGCCCTTATCCCATAACATTCTAGTAGGAAGCAAAATAATTAATTTTTCATTTTTAACTTCATCCTTCCATTTATAGTTCTCTAAATCAACTCCAACCCCTTTTATAAAACTAGTCTTATTTTTTCTATTAATAATGCCTAAACTATTTAACTCTTTGTAATCGTCCTTATTTTCAAATATTAAATGATTGTGCTCTTTATTAAAACCTAATTTCATCAAGTTAATCATCACTTTCTGAACAAAACCTCTTCTGTTTTCTGTAAAATTATACCCTAAACCACTAATTGCATTTACACTTTTGATTTTTAGCATTCTCGAAATCAATGAGCCATATATTACTGGCTTCATAGTCACATGATATACAATATCTGGTTTTATTTGGTTGTATACATTGAATATTTCAACAAACAATTTAAACTCTGAAAATGGATTAACTCCTGATCTAGACATATTCAAATCAATAAACCGCATACCATTAGCTGTTATTTCTTCTGCTCTTCCAGAATCTTTAGCTGCAACAACTACTTGAAAACCATTTTTAAGTGCTTCTAGCCCAATAGCCATTCTATGCATCAAAAATATCCAATCAACATTTGCTACCATTAAAAGTGTCTTCTTATTTTTCATGAATTTCTCGTGTGGCCAACAGGCTTCATTTAATTAGAACTATTTAAATTCGAATTTTTCTTTGAATTAAAAGAATTTCAACAATTCCTATTGCAATCCCAAAACTTGTGAATATTTTTACTGAGCTCATTAAATCCCCCCTTAACACATAAAATTCAAAGCCTATTAAAATGAGGTATACGCTGTAAATCCAAACCTTTAACTTAATTTTCGCATACATCGCATCGAAAACAGCATTCAGAAAAACAATAAAAATCAAAAATACAACTATTCCAACATAGCCCCAATTTGCATATCCCTCACCAAAATAAGGCATTGCAACATTCAGGTAGGAATACCCAGTAGTTTCTCCCAATAAATGACCTGTTCCATGTGGCCTGTTTTCCCATTGCGATTCTTGTACAAAAAACAATACACTGCCTAAAAGCTGTCTTCCATTTGTAACAATACCCTCATTAATTAACAAAGCGAAATTTTGGAATGCATCAAAATGTCCAGAATTAAACAATTCAAAATTAAATTTGAAATCACCTTCTTTCAAATATCTGAAATTATTGAATAATGGAAATATCACTACTAAACCAATCATAAATAATAACACATAATTAACTCCTTTTCTCAATTGAGGCACAAATAAAATAAAAATTGGTAGGTATATGATCGCTAAAATGCCCCTTGACAATGACGTAGGGAAGCAAATTAACAATACCATCATTAAAAAAAAATAAGTATGCTTGTTATTTGTTTTATGTTGAATTTTATAATATAACAATACCACAAAAGGAATCAATCTAACAATCAACAATATAGCATAACCTACTAATCCTAAATTTGTATTGTATTTTAATCTATACTGAAAAGGACGATACAGTAATAAGGTCCAATCCCATTTCATTAAGTACATAAAACCAA
>JBFFKS010000352.1:0-1822 GCA_041555275.1 Xianfuyuplasma sp.
AATATTTATTTAAATAAAGCAGTAGAATTGAATTGTATTGAACAATTCAATTATATAGATACTTTAGTTTATGCTGGTATTTCTATATCTGAATCGGATATTTCTAAATCTATAGAACATTTTAATAAGGCATTAGAATTAGCTTCTCTTACGGAAGAAATTGCTGAGTTAGATTATTTACAAATAGTTGGTGAATTAGCAATAGCTCATTGGATTAATCATGATTATATTAATAGCTACAAATATTATAAAAAATTAATACTAGATCTTTTTGATAGTAAAAAAGAGTCTTTTGGTACTGAATGGGTTAGGCTCTATGTTTGGGCTGGTCATGCTTTAGGTTATATTTCTTCAGAAGTTGCAAAAGATGATATACCCAAAACAGTAGCAGATGGTAGTGTTTATACTAAACCATATTCGGGAATCCTAACTTTTAACAATAAAGACGTATCTGATCTATATGAAGATAAAAATTCAGCGATAATGTTTGCCCATCTAGCTACATTTGCAGATGGTGTTAATAATATTGAAGAAAGTTATAGATGGTCTTTGAGAGCATTTGATTTAGCAAGGGAAAAAGAAAATAATAATTTATTATTTATGGTTTCCTCTGTTACTTCTCAATATTCAATAGTTAATTATAAAGTATTAGAGAGCTTAGAAACATTCTTATTATTTTCAGCTGTCACAGGTTATGTAGGTCATCTAGAATTAGAAGATAAATACAATAAAATAGGTAGCTTTAATATCCCAGAATTATATAGTTTAAAGCCAAGTAAAGAATGGAATATAGCTGAATCCTTAACCGTTAGTTATGCGGTTACTTCTTTATTTATTTTATTATTAATTGATTTTTTGAAAGATAATGATGATAAAGACAATAAATATAAACTGCTTAATGATGGATTAATAATAAACAAAAATCTTGCTTCTGACACATATTTATGGGAAACAGTTATTGATTTAATTCAAAATATTATAGAATCTAAAGTTTCTAGTAAAGATTTGATTTTAAAGGCAAACTCTTTTAAGGATAATAATTTAAAAGAATTACAAATACTAGCTCTTTTAGGTGTTTTATATAAATCTAAAGAGAATATAATAACTCAAATAGTTGCTTTATTTCCTTATTTAATTAGTATGAATAAGACTAATCAAAGTATTATTAAAAATATTATTTTCCCATTCGTGAAATTAAAGTGCTTAGAATCTATTAAGACAGAGTTTGTTGGGAGTAGAGAAGAATATGATAAAATTCTATCAGATGTAGAGTCTGTTAAGCCAAATGAAATAAATAGTATTCAAATCTTATTGCAACCAATGTTAGAGATATCTGAATATACTTTTTCTAAAGAGCAAAAGAAATGGGTATATGAATTTATTGAACTATAATGTTTTTTTCGATCTCATAAAATTTTGGTAAAACAAATAGGAGAGTGGAGTGTACATGTTTTAGGATCTTGTTACAATAATAATTCTATTACGTAATTTAGTGACAAACCGATTTAATTATGTCAAGACTAAATGGTAAAATATCTCGTAAGGAGCTCTATCTCTTAATTTGGAAAACTCCAATAAGTACATTAGAACAAGAAAATAAGATTCCAATAGTCTAACAGGTTGTCATCATTGTTGTCACCCTTAAAAAGAAAAAACCCTATAAACTATGTGTTTATAGGGTTTTTAAGTGGTACCTCCAGGAATCGAACCAGGGACACAAGGATTTTCAGTCCTTTGCTCTACCAACTGAGCTAAGGTACCATTGCCTTAGCGGATGCAAATATATAAGTATTTTTTATACTAATCAAAACAATTTTAAAAA
>JBFFKS010000353.1:0-1813 GCA_041555275.1 Xianfuyuplasma sp.
ATTTGGAACAGGTATTGGTGAAGAATTCAACATTAATCAAGCAAGATATCATAAAATCGTAATTATGACCGATGCGGATGTTGATGGAGCCCACATTAGAACCCTATTATTAACATTCTTGTTTAGACAATTAAAACCATTAATCGAAATGGGATATGTTTATATCGCACAACCTCCTCTATACAAAGTACAACAAGGAAAACGCATTGGTTATGCCTATATAGAAGAAGAATTGGCACCATTATTAGAAGATTTTGGACCAAGAGTAACCATCCAAAGATATAAAGGGTTAGGTGAAATGAATCCAGAACAACTTTGGGAAACCACAATGGATCCCTCAACAAGAACGTTACTTCAAGTAACATTAGAAGACGCAATAGAAGCAAATGAAGTATTTAGTATGCTAATGAGTGAAGACGTAGCACCACGCCGCGAATTTATTCAAAAAAATGCTATATATGTTCAAAACTTGGATGTATAGGAGATGAATGACATGGAAGAAAAAACAACTACATTTGATAATATAAAAGAAATTAATATATCAACAGAAATGAAAACATCTTTTCTAAGTTATGCGATGAGTGTTATTGTAGCAAGAGCCTTACCAGACGTTAGAGATGGATTAAAACCAGTTCATAGAAGAATCCTTTACGGAATGGAAGAACTTGGTGTTTACCCAGACAAAGCATACAAAAAATCGGCACGTATTGTCGGTGACGTAATGGGTAAATATCACCCTCATGGCGATTCATCAATTTATGATGCAATGGTACGTATGGCCCAAACATTTAGTTATCGTTATCCACTTGTAAATGGACACGGGAACTTTGGTTCAATTGATGGTGATGGAGCAGCAGCAATGCGTTACACAGAATCAAAAATGCATAAAATAACATCAGAGATGTTAGCAGATATAAAAAAAGACACCATAGATTTTGTAGACAACTATGATGGTTCCGAAAGAGAACCAAGCGTTTTACCAGCAAAATTCCCTAACTTATTAGTGAATGGAGCAGCAGGTATCGCAGTAGGGATGGCAACGAACATTCCACCACATAACTTAACAGAAGTTATCAATGGATGTCTCGCTTATATTGACAACCCTGAAATTAACACCGAAGAGCTTATGTACTTCATAAAAGGTCCAGATTTCCCAACAGGTGGGACCATTATGGGGATGACAAATTTAAGACAGGCATATGAAACAGGAAACGGCTCAATTAAGATTAGAGCTACAACAGAAATTGTAGAATCAAAAAACGGAAAAAAATCAATTATTATCACAGAAATCCCATATCAAGTAAACAAATCAAGACTAATCGAAAAAATTGCAGATTTGGCGAAAGAGAAAAGGATTGAAGGGATTACCGACTTAAGAGATGAATCAAACCGAAAAGGAATTAGAGTTGTTGTTGAACTACGAAAAGATGTTAATGCAGATGTTACATTAAATAATTTATACAAATTCACCTCATTACAAACATCATTTGGTATTAACATGTTGGCTCTAGTAAATAACGAACCAAAAGTATTACCACTTAAAGACATGCTTGTTCATTATGTAGCACATCAAGTAAAAGTTCTAACAAGAAGAACCAACTTTGAATTAGCAAAAGCAAAAGCAAGAGCTCACATCTTAGAAGGATTATTAAAAGCCTTAGAAAACATTGACGAGGTAATCAAAACCATACGTAATTCATATGATGATGCTGAAATGCAGTTGATGGTACGTTATGATTTATCCTCAGAACAAACGAAAGCAATCTTAGAAATGAGACTAAGACGCTTAAGTGGGTTAGAAGGAGAAAAACTA
>JBFFKS010000354.1:0-1810 GCA_041555275.1 Xianfuyuplasma sp.
CTACACGGGTATATTCTTAAAGCCAATGCTTGAGCAAGGTATGAAAGAAGTCGGCTAATACCCTTAGTCTTGATTGATAAAAGGCTACTCTTCATAGGGTGGCCTTTTTTATTGGCTGGTTTTATTGGCTGGTATAAGGCAAAGCGCAAACTATAAGCTATGAACGGAAATCTATATATAAATTAAGGCTTAAGTTACTTCACTACGTTACCTTTCTTAATATTTATTAAAGATACTTAAAAGTTAAATGTATTAATATTTAAATGGTTAGATATAACACGTAAACGCACACGATATAGAAACAACTGGTTAATAACGATATAACCCACACAAATTAACGTTACTCATTCTTGTACGACCTCTGAAACTCTTAAGGACTTCTTATGAAAAAATTACTATTTATTGTCTTAGCATCTACTGTTGGCGTTAGCGCCTGTGCGTCAAGCGGCACATCAAATGGCACAAACGATCGCAATCATCAAAGACCTGCGATGTCAGCAGATATGAAGCAAGCCATGGATGATTGTGCTCAACGAGCTGGCGTGAAAATGTCTAAAGAGAGTCGTCCAAGTAAAAGTGATATGAAGAAGCTAGAAGCCTGTATGACTGCAAAAGGGTATAAAAAACCTGAAGGACATGGTCAAGGCCGTCCGCAATAATTAGTACTTTTTAGATACTCGTTAGTAAAAGGCTACTCTTTAGGGAGTGGCCTTTTTTGTCAGTGAATAGACTATAATTCACTGAACTGCTGAGTCTTCTACATACCAATTTTGAGATTAAACTTTTGAGGTTTTAAGATGGATATTAAAAAAACAGAGATTAATCTTAATCTTGAATCATATAAGCATGAAGGGTACTTCGTTGAAGTCTCTATTGACCTACTCATTGAGGCTGGGAGCTACATTACCTTACTAGTTAATTTATATGATGATAACAAACTCATATGGAATGAGGATCAAGCAGTCATTGGAGGAAACCTTGTAAGATTATATAAATTAATTTGCGGTGTATTAGATAATGTTTGTGACCAAAAAGGAGAATTTGTTCAGATTTTTACAAGACTGGCTTTTGAGTGTATTGTGAATACTAGATATTTAATCAACAACTATAACGAAAAGACAATAATATCTTATAAGCTTAACTCACTTAAAACTGATAAAAGGCTCTACACTGAAATTAAGTCATGTATTGCTGAAAGGGATAATATAGTATTACCAATTGAGCAAAGAATGATGTCGCCGATTGAAAAATTATTCGCAAAGTCAAACATTGAGCTCAATATAGATCATAAAACTGAAAGGAACTGGGGTAATAAAAACTTTTTTGAAAAAACCAAATCGCTAGGTTTAGATAAGTTATATTTGTCTCATTTTTCTTTGACTTCGAATGAAATTCATGGAAGCTGGAGCGACTTAATGTTTCATCATTTAGAGACCAATAGTGATGGAAATTTCGTACCTAATTTTGATTGGGAGACTCCAAGACCTCAACCTCTAACCGCAATAGCATTTCTAGTGCCAACACTACTTATAGAATATCTTGAAACTTTTTTTGATGATATTCCTATAGAACTATTTACAAAAATTAAAGGCTTGGAAAATAGAATTTTATTGTTTATGGAACTACATGAAGAGTGGCTTAAAAAAAGCCCCTAAGTTAGGAGCAGCGTGCAACGCCCAATATCAAAACGTAGATAAAAGCTCGTAGGTTAGATTGACGAAGGAAATCTAACAATCAATATTAAATTAACATTAAAGCCGTCGTAGGTTGGGTTGACGAAGGAAACCCAACTGTCTCATATTCATCAAAA
>JBFFKS010000355.1:0-1806 GCA_041555275.1 Xianfuyuplasma sp.
AAATATAAATATAGAAGATTTTAACATTGAAAATTAATGTCAATTTGATTAATTTTGAGAGGAGAGTTAGTATGAATGATATAGTAATTACTAAGGCAAAGAGGGAAGAAGCAGACAAAGTTTTATTTTTTGTAAAAGAACTTGCACGTTATGAGAGAATGAGAAAGTATGTTAAAGCAACCATTGAGGATATTCAAAAAAACGTTTTTGATGATGAACATGCACATGTGGTTTTTCTTAAAAAAGATAATGAGGCAATTGGGTTCGCAGTATATTATTACACATTTTCAACTTTCCTGGCACGACCAACATTACACCTTGAAGATTTCTTTGTAAATGATAAAGAAAGAGGAAAAGGTTATGGGAAGAAGGTTTTGGCTTATTTAGCAAAAAAAGCAATTGAGGATAATTGTCTACGTTTTGAATGGAATTGCTTAGAATGGAATAAACCTTCGATGAGATTTTATGAAGCATTAGGGGCAAAACCTTTACGAGGTTGGTTGCCATATCGACTTGATGGAAAAGAGTTAGAAAAACTAGCAAAAGAGGCTGATTAATTTCATGCCTTTTTTTTTGTAAAAAATTTCCACTATTTAAAATTTGGTCAATATATGATATAATATAAAGAAACAAATGAATATTTAGGTCAAATTATGTAAGCGTTTACTTATTTAAACTGCTTCATAAAGCGGTTTAAATGTTTTGTGTTTCAAACTAATTCTTTTATATAAAAAGTTGGGATGTGAGAAATCATGGTTGAAGGTGTAATATTAGCCGGAGGATTTGCTAGTAGAATCAATAAAAATAAGATGCTTTTACTCTATCAAAATAAACCATTAATTTATCATACAGTAAAAGGAATGAAGTCAATTTGTGAAAAAGTTACTATAGTAACTGGACATTATAACGAAGAGTACCTGAAAGTTCTAAAGGAATTTGACAATATAGAAATTGTTTATAATAAAAATTATAAATTAGGTATGTTTAGTTCCGTTTTATTGGGAGTAAAAAACATCCAAAATGATGTCTTTATAATACCAGGTGATATTCCTTTGGTCAAAAAGGAAACATATCTAAAATTATACGACTCTACTGGGGAGATTAGAGTTCCCATTTATAACAATCGAAAAGGACACCCAATATTTATCAATAAAAGAGTATTAGAAAAACTAAAAAAAGAAGATATTAACTCCAACTTGAAAAAGTTTCGTGATCAACATGAAGTTAACTACATTACTGTTCAAGATTCTAACATCTTGAGAGATATAGATGATAATGAGGATTATAAGCGACTCTTAGACGAAAGGGAAGATAGTGAATGAAAATTAATGAATTTGTAAGACCATCCACACTAGATGATGCATTTATGATTCTTAATGAGAATGAAAACAATGTAGTTCTTGGTGGCGGATTGTGGCTTCGATTATCAACAAAAAATATTGATAAGGCTATTATACTAGATGAAGTTGGTTTAGATGGAATTGTTGAAACGGAGGATGCTTTTGAAATAGGTTCAATGACATCTCTTAGAACAGTTGAATCTAATCGAGAATTACTGGATTACTTTAGTGGGATTTTACCAGATGCAATCAGCCAAGTAATGGGAGTTGCTTTAAGAAATATGGCAACAATTGGTGGGACAATTATGGGGAAATACGCATTTAGTGATATCATTCCACCATTATTAGTAATGAAAACAGATTTATTGTTTCATAAAAAAGGAGTTATGTCTTTAGAAAATTTTCTAAATCATAAAGGTAAATTAAACGATATTTTGGTAAAAGTAATTATTCACAAACAAGATGG
>JBFFKS010000356.1:0-1805 GCA_041555275.1 Xianfuyuplasma sp.
TCATATTAATAGAATGCAGAAATTAGTTGGTATTGATGTGAAGCAAGTTTCAGTAGAGAAATACAATCAAACATTAGTACATGTTAAGTCATTTTTAAAGTTTAAATACAATAAAAAAGATTACTTTTTAAAAGATTTGAAATTGCAGTTTTTACATGATTTTGAGTACTATTTAAAGACCGAAAAGAAGTTTTTACCTAATACTATATACAAAACATTACAGAGGCTTAGAAGAGTAGCAAGAGTGTCTATAGGTGCTGAATATTTAGTGAAAGACCCATTTATTTTGCATAAGGCAAGGAAGCCAAAGAAACAAGTAGTTTACCTTTCAGAACCTGAATTAATAGCTTTAGAGAATCATCAATTCTTACAAGAAAGATTACAACAAGTAAAAGATATGTTTGTGTTCTGTTGCTACACTGGATTAGCATATCAGGAAATGGTTAACCTTGAAGGAAAACACATTGTAAAAGGGTTTGATGGGGAGTTGTGGATAGAAATGAACAGGCAAAAGACAAGTAAGAAAATTGCAATTCCATTACTTCCAAAAGCTAGTCTAATACTTGACAAGTATAGGTTTTGGCGGACTGGATCAATTAAATCACTACCAATAATTTCTAACCAGAAATTTAACTCGTACTTAAAAGAGATTGCAGAAATAGTAGGGATTGAAAAGACCTTAACACATCATATAGCTAGGAAAACATTTGCAAGTACTGTGTTGCTTTACAATGATGTGCCTATGGAAATAGTTAGTGAACTACTAGGTCATTCCAAGATGAGTATTACGCAGGAGCACTATGGTAAAGTAGTTAAGAAGAAGGTGAGTGAGGAGATGAAAAGGTTGAATGATAAGTTTAATTTAAATTGGTGAAGTACATTTTTATACAAAAAAATAATAATGTTAAAATAATGGAGGTTTAGGGTAGGGTTTTTTAATTTGAATCTGTTACTATGATATAACTTAAATACTGAAAATATGAAATTAAAAAAAATGTCCCCAGTTTTACTTGTAGCCTTTCTAATGATAGCTATAAGTTCATGTACTAAAGATGAAACTACTAATGATGGTAATGTAAGTCTTAAAGCAAAAGCTACTCTTATGAATACAACAAGTAAAAGTGGCGAAACAGCAAAAAATCTATCTAATGTAACCATTACAAGCTTTAAAATCAATATCAGGGAAATTGAATTTGAAATTGATGATGATGATGATGATGACACAATGGAAGAACTTTATTCTGAAATAGAGCTTGAAGGCCCATTTGAACTGGATTTATCAAATGGTAGTACTGCTATAGATATTACATCAGTTGACCTGCCTAATAACGTGTATGATGAAATTGAGTTTGATTTGCATAAAAGTACAGATAGTCAAAGTGATTTGTATGGGAAATCTATTGAGATAAAAGGAGAGATTAATGGTGTACCATTCGTATTTTGGCATGACACAGAAGAAGAGTTTGAGGTAGATTATAATAACAATAGTGTGGATGTAGTTGTTGATGGAACTAGTGTTGTTACAACTGTTAACTTTGATTTGAGCATTATTTTTGGAGCTGCTTCTAACATAGATTTTTCTACAGCTACTGATGCTGACCAGGATGGTGTTATAGAAATCAATCCAAATGATGATGATGGAAATAATGACTTGGCTGATTTTATTAAAAACCTTTTGGAAGAGAGTTCTGACTTGTTGGATGATTAATCCTTGATAAAGAAATATTTTAAGTCAATTATAATTTTTACCACCTCCAATTAGGGGGTGGTTTTTTGTTTAATAGCAGTATTTCAATAACTGAGGA
>JBFFKS010000357.1:0-1797 GCA_041555275.1 Xianfuyuplasma sp.
CCTAGAAACAAAAGAAATCGACCAAAGAGTTCATGAAATTCTTGGTATCTTAAAAGCAAAATTTAATGCAGTATTAAGATAATAAAAGGAGCAGAAATTCTGCTCCTTTTTCTTTTACATATTATAGAATAAGTCTTTTACAAGTTTTGGAATATCTTTATTTTCAATACCACTATAAGGGAAGATAACACTATTCTCATTATCTATTAAATCATATTTTAAGTAATATCTATCACAGTTACGAGTGAAAGAATTTAGTAATCGTTTGGTTTTAAAATCAATGACAATATGTAAATTTGAATCAATCCCTCTAACTTTGAAAGATTTCTTTTTATTTTGTTTATTTAGTGCTTTCTTCATAATTGCATTTTTATCCTTGTAAAGGTTATATAGTTTTTTGGTATGTCTTCTATATAATCCTTCTTTCATAAATAAAGCAAGTGACAGTTGTTCTAACTTACCAACACCTTGACTAAAGTCACGATAACGCTCTTTATAAATATCGTATAGAGGAAGTGGTAATACCATATAACTAATCCTAATAGATGGGATAATTGATTTTGAGAAAGAACCCATGTAGATTACATTATTTCCATCATCTAAAGATTGAATTGAAGGAATTGTATAGCTGTTATATCTGATAAAGAAGTTGTAATCATCTTCGATAATATATGTTTCATTTTCTTTTGCCCATTTGATTAATTTATTTCTTTGTTGGGCTTTTAATACATCACCAATCGGATATGTATTTGAAGGCGAAATATAGAGATAATCTGTCTTTAAACGAACAATCTCAGTGACTGAATTTCTTGGTTTTAGCGTATAATTATGAGACTTAAAGACGTTCATTGCTTTTTTGAATTCGGGATCAAGGTATGTTACAGATTTACCCTTTTTGAGACTGAGTATTATATTTAGTAACACTTGTATACCAGGTCCAACAACAATCTGATCAATGTCACATACTACGTTTCGTTCTTTTAAAATATACTTTCTTATTTCTTCTCGTAATTCCTCTTCGCCACGAGGATCACAGTTTTTATATAACTTATCTGAATCGTAATTGAGAACTTTATTAACAATAGATTTATAACTTTTCATGTCAAATAAATCAGGTGTTAACTGATTGTTTTCAGGTTCGAAATAGTCGATTGGTTCAATTCTTGTTTTATGTTTTTTCTTTTCAGGTTCATGAACATCCAAAACAATATAACCACTTCTTGGAATACTTTTGATATATCCCTCTATCATTAATTGATTATAAGCTTTTTCAACAGTAGTAGTACTAATATCAAGTCGTTTCGCTAGAGAACGAACAGATTCTAATTTGCTGTTTTTCTTGTATTCATTATGAATAATTCTTTCCTTAATGTCTTCATACAAACGTTGGTATAAAGGAATATGGATTTTTGTCATGTGACCACCTCAAAAAAATATTTTCTGCATATTTTCATATATGCACACTTTTATTATAATACAGATAGATTGATAATTAAAGTAATAAAGGAGAAAATCATGAGAAATAAAGATGTATTACGTATTGTTTTAACCGCTTTATTCATCGCATTAGTTACAGCATTTACTTTTATTAACGTACCGTTTCCAGGTGCAGCTGGGGGGTTAATGCATTTAGGAACGTTGATGGGGTTGATTATCGCAATTCTATTTGGGAAGCATTATGGCGCTATTGCTAGTGGTTTCGGAATGGGAATATTTGATGTATTAGGTGGCTGGATGTTATGGGCACCTGGAACGTTTGTAGTTCGTTTATTGATGGGATATGTTGTTGGGTTACTC
>JBFFKS010000358.1:0-1790 GCA_041555275.1 Xianfuyuplasma sp.
ATTATGTAAAAGTTACTGTTGAAGATGGATTTATCGTTGACGTATTCTTTGATGCTTTATACGATGTTTACAAATGTGAAGTAGATGGTGTTGTTGATCCAACTATTACTAGAAGTTCTAACTGTGCTGTTGACAGTACATATGAATGGGTATTATTCGCTGAAACTACTAAACAAGTATTAGGTGAAGGTTATATGTTAGCATCTGGCATTACTTGGGCTGCTGAAGCTGATGAATTAGCTGCTGCAATTATCGAAGCACAAGAATGGTCTGCTGCATGGGATATTATTCTTGGTACTGATGGTGGACATGACAAATTCGATCCACTTGATCAAGATGTAATTGATGCTGTTGCTGGTGTAACAATCGGTATTGAAGGATTCAAAGTTGCATTTGAAGAAGCTATGGAACAAGCTGTTCCTGCTAGCTAATATTTAGAAACAAAATTTAAAGAGGAATCCATTTGGACTCCTCTTTTTTTTATCTGTAAAGTAAAACACTTGATAGGGGTGTATTATATAAACGTACATCACTTGTCACAGTTAGAAGCACTTTACACCAAGAGATGTATTCAATCTATAGAAGACTGCTCTGGATTAGATGTTGCGTCATCTATCATGAGGATAAGTTCCAGTGATTCTTCCAATAAAAAAGGCGTTCATTTTGAACGCCTTTTGGTATTACATTTTTACTTTCACAAGTTCTCCAGCTTCATCTGGATGATCTGCTAAGTAGTCTCTAATATCTTCTCTCATTTCTTGATTACCTGGTTTACATTGTGATAACTTTGAATCTTCATTTAAGATTGCTTGAGCCATTGCTTTACAACCTGGATTACCACATAACCCACAGTTTTGGTTTGGAAGCATATCAACGATATCTTGAAGACGCGGGTCTTCATCAACATGTAATGCTACTGATGCAAAAGATAACAAAGCTGCAAGTAAAACTGATACACCAACGGAAAGAATTATAATGACTGCCATTATACAATCCCTCCAAATCCGTAAAAGATCATTGCCATGATAAATGCTGTAATCAATGCAATAGGGATTCCTTGCCAATTACGTTTGATAGGATAAGCATCCATCTCTTCTCTTATTGCTGAGAACAAGAAGATAATCAATCCATCACCAAGTGAAATACCTAGAGCGTAAACAGTAACCATCAAGAAAGTTGGATCACCAACACCAAAGATTTTTTTACTATTAACTGTAACATCTATTGCTACACCAAGTACCGCACAGTTTGTTGTAATAAGTGGTAAATATACTCCAAGAGCACTATACAATGTAGAACTAAATCTTTTAATAACCATTTCAACAAGTTGAACAAATGATGCGATTACTAAGATGAAGACAATTGTTGAAAGGTATGTAATATCGTAAGGAACTAATACAAAATTATAGATTCCATATACGATCATAGTTGATAATGTTATTACGAATGTAACTGCCATTCCCATTGATAGAGCACTACTCTTTTTAGTAGAAACTCCTAGGAAAGGACAAAGACCATAAAACTGATTTAATACAACGTTATTAACGAAGATTGCTCCAAAGGCGATTGCGATATATTCCATCCTAGATCACCTCGTTTCTTTCTTCACGGCTAAATCTAATCTTATTAATTTGAGCTACTAGTATTCCAAATACTAAGAATGCTCCAGCTGCTTGAACTAATATTCCAATTTGGTAATTTGCAGGAATTAATTGAACTCCAATATCTCCCCAAATTGTAATTGATCCAGCACCAAGTAATTCACGGAAGAATGCAATTAATGTAATTCC
>JBFFKS010000359.1:0-1781 GCA_041555275.1 Xianfuyuplasma sp.
ATAATAATTCAAAGATATTTTGGGTACTTGTATTATTATTTGGAAATTTACTTGGTGTTATACTTTACATAGCGGTGAATGATAAAAATATTTTAAAGTAAGTGGGTTAATTTTTTAACCTGCTTTCTTTTTTAAAGAAGGTGACAAAATGTCCTTATTTGGGTACAAAAATAAGAAGAATAAAAATTACTTTGAAGGATGGTATTTTCGCTTTACCAATAGTGAGGAAAATAAGAATTATGCACTCATTTTTGCGATTACCAAAGATGTAAATAACCCGCATAGTTTTATTCAATTTTATGATGGAGTTAAGAATGAACCTTACTATTTTTCATATGCAATTGAAGATTTTAGATACGATGAAGATAAAGACATCGTTTACATAAAGGACAACTATATTTCTAAGTCCAAAGTTTTCTTTAGCAATGAGGAATTTAGTATAACGTGTCAATCACTCAATCATGAAGTATTACAAAAATATAAAAGACATAGTAGCGCAATGGGATATTTGCAAAATGCACCTCTTGAATGTTTTCAAGAAGTAATATTTATCAGTGCCTTTGTTAGAGTAGATATAAGAATTCTTCAGGAAAAGCAAAACTTCACTGGAAAATCATATATGGAAAAAACATATGGTACCAATTTTCCTAACAAATGGGTATGGATTCAAAGTAACTATTCTGAACATCGTTCAAGTTTATCATTCTCAATCGGGTTAATTCCTGTGTTATTTTTTAAAGTAAAAGGATTTTTCCTAATCCTTCACTTACAGGGTGTTGAATATCGTTTTGCTACGTATAATAATGCAAAAATCAACATTATTAAACAAAGTGCTAAGCAACACAAAATAATTGTTTCTAGACATAATTTACGTGTCGAAATAATAGCGAAGACACAAAAGCCTATAAAATTAATAGGTCCTAGTAAAAAAGGTAAAATGGATCTTAGTGTCTATGAAAGTATCAATGCAATAGCTTCTTTGAAGATGTATGATGATGATGAAATGATTTTTGAAGATCGATTCACGAATGTAGGATTGGAACTAATGTACTAAAAAAGGCTACGAAATGTAGCCTTTATTTTTTTTCATTCATATTTTTTTGAAACTAATTATAGGTTTTGGAAACTATATTACCTGAAAGTAAATTAAACATATTATAAGCCAATGCTTCTAGTTCATTTTCACCAGGATAGACTACAATCTCTCCTAAATGATCAAGATATTCAAGCAATAATTGTAATACATCTTGATTATAGGCAAGTCCACCTGTAATTATGATTGCATCTAAATTACCTCTTGTTACAGCAAACAAACTACCAATTTCTTTGGCGATTTGATAAACCATTGCTTTCATTACTCTTTTTGCCAATACATGTCCTTCACTAATCATTTCGCTAACTTTTTCAGCGTCATTCGTTCCCAAATACGAAACCAACCCACCAAATCCGTAATTTAGTTTTTTTAATTGCTCTAATGTATATTGACCACTTAACGCTAATTCATATACTGAAGCAACAGGTAATCCTCCTGTTCTTTCAGGACTAAAAGGACCATCACCATTTAATGCATTATTTACGTCTGTTACTCTTCCACGTTTATGTAATCCTACGCTAATTCCACCACCTAGGTGGGCGACAATTACATTCATTTTTTCATATTGAGTACCCATTTTTTCAGCATACCTTTTTGCAACTGCTTTTTGATTTAAAGCATGCCATAAAGGTCTACGATTTATGCCGTTCAGACCACTAATTTTCGCGACACTACTCATTTCATCAAC
>JBFFKS010000360.1:0-1781 GCA_041555275.1 Xianfuyuplasma sp.
AGATTCCATATCATCATATCTATAATATGTTAATTTCTCTTCTGAATATCCATTTAGGGTGAAATTATACAATATTTCACGGACTATTGAATAGTAACGCTCTATAAATTCTTTAGGTAGAAAGTACCCATTGGGTTCAGTTACACGTTTGAACACTTCTCTACTTAATCCATTATCCCTTTGATCAATAAGGTTTGTCATTATTTGATCAACAAAATCCAAATCCCCTTTATGAAAATTACACCATATAGAAATAAAGTCCTTTTTCGAATCATTATCTCTATAAGAACTAAAAAGTTTCTTATATGACTTCTTAAATGATTTCATAATAACACGCGCATAATGATCATAAAAAGTTCCAAAATATTGACATGTCTGGTTAATTGTAATTAGGACAGAAACAACTTCTTTATGTAAATCATTATCCTCTAAATGATTATTATAAAAATCTAGCAAATATATAGAGGGCATCACCTTGATTGGGATAAAAAATGTACCTTTTTTTGTTCTAGACTCAATATTTCTTAAAACAAAGCTACTTGGTAGTACTTTAGCAACATTAAACATTATACCGATTAATTCTTTATTACTAACTAGATCATCTTTATTAGTTTTTAAGAACATATGAAAGTACAATGAGTTAACAGTGCTAATTAACACATTGTGTCTAGAGATTTCATCAATACTTTCATTCTTTACATATGAATACAAACTCTTATAAAAGTTTATGTCCCCTTGTATCATTTTATACTCAATCCACAGCAAAAAGGCCCTGTTTACACCCTCTATGTTCAGTACAGAAACCAGTCCTTCAACACTACTGCCTTGCTGAGCAAACTGCTTATCCAAAAACTTCATTAAAGTTATATCATAAAACTTATCGTGACTAAATACATAGACTCCTTCTTTTTCAACTAACACTCCATCTACCTTCAAACTATGTAATATAAAGGGAGTGCAAATATCAGAGACTTGTCTATCATCTTTTTTTATTAATGATTCTCCTATCTTATATAAACATTCAGAGTTTCCAGGATAACTACTTGTATCTTTTTTTGTCATAATAGACCAGATATGATTTATGACATCATACTCATTCATCAAACTTGATAGACCCACATTACTACCAATAAGTAATACAAAATTAAGATAAAAAGGATTCCTGAGAATTTCTTTTAATTCTACACTAATATATTCTAGATTATGCTTTTTAAGTATCGGTTTAATCTCTTCATTAGAGAACTCATTTATCTCAAGTACTTTTTTTGTATCAACATCTGTAAAATGGATATCTGTAATTGGATAGTTATAATCCCTTACACAAATAACTACACTAGTCTTTATTTTTAGCAAGTCCTTTACATAGCTTGTTACCGCTGTAAGTTTTTTATTCTCAACTACTTGTTCGAAACTATCAAAAATGATACAACTATACACTTGTGAATGAATTGCAAAAGAAAGTTTATCTGAAATTGATTCATCATATCCCTTAATCCAAAGGACACTGTTTTTATCTAACAATTTTTGCATTTCTAACTTTATTTTTACAAAAGCTGATTTGCCACTACCAGATTTTCCTTTAATAATAAATAAATCATTTCTCTCAAAATCTATAATGTCTTTTCTAGAAACAACATCTTTATCATCACGTCCCAAGTAAATTTTAGTATCACGAATAATTAAGTCCGACGATTCCCAAAAAATATCCATTTTTGTTGGAATCTCATCAAAATAGAATCTTAGTAATTTTTCAATTTCCTTTAGCTTGTCTAAATCAGTAA
>JBFFKS010000361.1:0-1772 GCA_041555275.1 Xianfuyuplasma sp.
AGCACCACTAATATTTAAATCAACTGGTTCAGTCCATGCTCCTTCTTCATCAGCGAAACAAATATATAAATGTGCTAGCCCTCTTCTTCCATTACGATCTGAACCAAAGATCATATACGATCCATCAGGTGATACTAGTGGACTAAAATCTAAATTCTCTGAATTAACGACATCCCCTAGATTTTTAGCTTCTTTTTCTCCATTAGATAAAATATTTATAACCCATAAGTCCTTATTATTACTACCCTCTCTTTTAGAGCTTAGATACCCTGTCCCATCTTGAAGTTCAAAGTATGATGAGTCCCCTGCTTCCGAATTAATAGGCTCTGGAAGGATTTCCATCTCCGACCATCCATTTTCAAAAATCTCAACTTTAAATATGTTACTATCTCGTGAATTTGAATGAAGAAAAATCGTTTTACCATCTGGCGAAATACTTGATAACAGAATATTCTTATCAATCGCAAATGGTGCTTCAACAGGTTCTGTCCATACACCATTTATTCGTTTAGAATAATAGATAGTACTAAAGTAATTTGGCGAATAGACTTGAAAATAAAATGAATTTCCATCAGGAGGAAATGCGACCTGACTCTCTAAACGGTCTTTTCGCGATATAATACCTGGTGCAAAAATCTCAGCGATTATACCTGGTAAATCCTGATCAAAATAGCTCCCCTTTAAAACTGGGAACTCCGTTTTCTTAACATTACTATCTTCATTTTGGTTTTCTTCGATTGTATCAACTTCATTTTCTACTAAATTGTTTTCCTGCTCATAATTCGAGATTTTTTTCGTCATTTCAAAACCACTCTAGCGACAATAATAAAAATATAAGAATGACAAAATGTTGATTTACATAATTTATAAATCACTAATACTCCTTTTAATTGAATTTTCTTGAATCACTACATTACTTCAGTTGTTACCATAAGACCTATTGACTAAACAGTTCTACTTGAGTCACTGAAAATGGGGGGTACCATCTATAAATGGACGCATTAATTCCAGGAAAATCGAAGAGCTCATAATTATCTCTCTTTACCTACCGTTAAGTAAATAATATAATATTTGATTTCATTGTCCTACTCCCACCATTCTACATCTTAACTTTACATCAAAATCTGTAGACATCAAAAAAAAGTGCACGAAACGTCAAGTTTCGTGCACTAGTGGTTACAAATAATCATTATATGTAAATTTCTATATTTAATATTACTACTTAAAATACATTTTTTTCTCCCCATTAAAACAACCATTCCTAAAAAGGGGTTGATTATTTTTCTAAAAGGTCATATAGGGCTAAAAGAAAAATCCCAACGATAATACTGAAGTTTAAGAAGACAATGTAAATACAACCATATTATTCTACTTATCATTAATTGAAAATTCCGTCTCTATCAGAGACTTAGAACACAAGTTGGTATGTTGATGCTTAAGGTTACTTGGGGATATGTTGATACAACACAATAAAAAACTGATTTAATCTTATATTAAAACCAAGTATGAATACATATTGTTATTCTTAATAATATGATATAATTTTGAATTGAGGTGATAAATATGAGTAAAATACTATTTGAAACTAAAAGATGTATTGTACGAGAATTTAATATTGATGATATTGAATTATTGATGGAATACAGAAATAACTTAGAATGGATGATCCATCAAGGGTTTAAAAACAAGACAAAAGAGGAATACATAAAAGCTTTATTAGTTCCTTTTGATATTGATCAAGGAACACAAATTGCTTTCAGTAATATCGATGA
>JBFFKS010000362.1:0-1766 GCA_041555275.1 Xianfuyuplasma sp.
ACCTATTTTAGAAAGTTCATTTACAAAAGTAATTACTTCATCCCATTCCTGTTCACTCATAGTGTAACCAGTTGGGTTATGGCAAGGATCATTAATTATAACGAGCACTTTGCCTTCGTCATTCATCACTCTAACAAGAGTATTTTTAAAACTATCAATATCAAACTTGTTGTTCTTAAAAAGGTTGTAACTCGTTATGTTAAGACCAAATTCAGCTGCCATTGTTTTATATGGACCCCATCCTTGTGAGGGTTTTATAACAGTTTGTCCTGGGTTCAATACGTTTTTCATTGTACTACTAACTGCACCTGCCCCACCTGGAGTTGCAAGTATTTCACAGTTAATTTCTTCTTCGCCAAATAACCATTTGTATACATGTTCACGATATTCTAAGTTACCTTGAATACTAGATGCATATTTCGCTTTTTGAATTTTATTTATAGTCGAATATGGATCCCATATGCTATCAAACGCAACAAAAATCCCATCCTCATCGAAGAGTGTACCAAGTGTAGCGTCAACAACAGCATCATCTCCAAATTTTACTTTTGCTTCCTTTGCCTTAATGGCAGCTTTAAATACCTTGTCTACCATTTTTTTTCCATCACTCATTTTATTTAGGAATGTCATTGCAATCACCTCGTTTTTTTATACTTCAATATTATAACATTATCACCTATAAAATACACTATAAAGTGGTTAAGAAAGGAATTTTATTTACTAAATTTTATATCTAATTAAAATTATTGCATATAATCTTTTAATAAAGCGATTATATATGATAAAATGAATATGTGAGGAGTGATTAAATGATTGAATTACTAGAAAAGTTTTTATTGAAAAAATATGAATATACATTAGGTGAATATGCAGTCTTTGAAACTGAAAGAGAAAAAAGTAAGTTAATATTACCTGCATTTATTGTTTTTGTTATATTTGTGATTCTATTCTTTTTAGGACGTGCAAATGTAACACCTGATTGGATATCAACACCAATACTAGTATTTGCATTTATCCTATTTGTGTTGTTACCAATGGCTATGAAAAAAGGAAGTAAATACGATGCAATTATAGTGACACCTGAATATTTGATTCAACGAGTATCGAAGTCTGAGTTTGTTGCGATTAATTACGATGATGTTACAAAGTTTAAACTGAATGATTTTGGAATTATTATTAAGGATAGAAGTAATACTATTACAATAGGTTTAGAAATGTTTAGAGCGGAAATAGAACCGGTAATCGATATTTTAGAGGCAAAGGGTAAAACTTTCGATGAATCGAAAGAATATATGATAAGACCAATTAAGGTTCATATTAAAGACAATAAAATTACCATCGAAGATATTGAAGAAGAAGTAATTATTGATCCTATGTTCGAGAAATATTGTGGAGAGTTCCCTATGTTAACACCAGGATTTTTAGATGAGATTATTTTTAGGAATAGTGTTGTAGATTGTTCAACAATGGATGAAACTAATTTGGTTCTTGGGTTAGATTCCTTTGAAGTAAAAGGCGGACATCCTGAAAACACAACTTTCGGTTCAATAGTAGCTCAAGATTGCATTGTAATTTTTGAAAATGTAGTTGTTAAAAGTTTATTACTTCAAGAACAAAATAAAAAAGATGAACCTGATAAGAAACTTGAATTATCTATTAAAAACATTCATGATAACATTGAAAAAGGTGTTATTAGTAGTTGGAAAGTAAAGGGGAAACATTTAGATATGGTCTTCCAAACTGGGTTACATAGTCTAAAAACTTCA
>JBFFKS010000363.1:0-1763 GCA_041555275.1 Xianfuyuplasma sp.
AATATCCTCATTTAAATCAAAAATATTGAACGTATTAGAGATAAACTTTAGCAATTGATCATACGTATAACTTACAACAAATCTTCCACACATATTATCACTCCTCATTAAAATTATAGCATAAAAAAAGTCTGTTTTAATCAACAGACTATTTTTTTACATATCTAATTCTCGGATCAATTATACCATTAATCATATCTAGCCCTAACCCAACAATTAAACAAAGTAATCCGTAAAATCCTCCAACAAATACAACAGTACCAACATCAATTGTAATATATGTCAACATATCACCTATAACAATCATGGAATCAAATAGTAGGCTTGCAACTCCAGGTACCCGATAAACAAGTTCTACAAGGAATGAAGCATTTAAAACGATATAAAATACATTAAACACTTGCGGCATTACTGGAACAATTATATTTCTAAAAGAATGTCTCATTACTGCTTGATTATGAGAAAATCCTTTTGTTCTTGCGAGCAAGATATAATTTTCTTCAAATGTATCAACCAACTCAGCTCTAACAGCCCTGGTTATCCTTGCCAAAGGCAAAGAGGAAAGAGCAATGGTAGGAATCACATAACCTTGGATAATTAACCATAAAGTTAAATCTGTATCTGGGAAGGAATATGGGAACCATCCCCATTTGTATCCAACAACAAAGTATAATAAATCAATTGAAATATAGATTGGGATTGAACTGAATATTGTTGTAAAGAGAGTCGTAAGTTTATCAAAAATGCTTCCTTTATATAGTGCCGATAATGTTCCTAAAATTACTGCCAAAGGTAAATAGATAGCAAAAGCGACAAAATTAATTGCAAGTGTGTATGGAATTCTTGGTGCAACATGTTCAAGTACTGTCGGTTGTCCTTCAGTAACAAACGAAGTACCAAAGTGCCATTTGGTTATAATTGCTGTCCAATATGGTTTTAAATAAGAAGCTGCTTGCTTAATAAATTCCCAGTCTGTAACATCATCTTGTCGTGACCAAACTTTGAGCATGACATATTTTGTAGAAACGTATAGCATTGACATTAGGATTACCAATGTTAATACTAGAAGAAACAATCTTTTTAAAAAATACCTACCCATAGCTTCATCACCATCCTATCTGTTATTATTTATTTTCACCTAAAGCCAATTATATCACTTTAGGAAAAGATTGATAACTAATTATTTATAAGGTAAATTTATCATAACACTTTATTTTCTAGCAGATAATTTAATCCGAGGATCAATAATCATGTTTGTTATATCGAGAATGAAACCTCCTAATAAACAAATTATAGTATAAAACGCACCAATTAGAATGACTAGACTTGCATCAAATAGAATGAATGTTGTAATGTCATCAACCACAATTAATGAATTAAACAATAAGATAGCAACTCCAGGAACCATGTATACAATTTCCACCAAGAAAGACCAATTTAAAACAATCATAAAAACTCCAAAAATTTGAGGTAAAACTGGAATAACAGTATTTTTTAAAGAATGTCTGATTAATGCTTGTCTGTGTGTAAATCCTTTTGTTCTAGCTAAAAGCAAATAGTTTTCCTCATAAGTATCCACTAGTTCACTACGAATTGCTCTAGAAATTCTGGCAACTGGTAATGTTGATAATGCTATTGCTGGAATAATTAAATAGATTCCTGACTGCCAAATACTATCGTACTCTATTGGAAATCGATAGGGTAATAATCCCCATTTGTACCCAACATACCAATATAGTAAATCAATTGATATATATATAGGG
>JBFFKS010000364.1:0-1756 GCA_041555275.1 Xianfuyuplasma sp.
AATATAACAACACGACTCACTGGCCATGGATTGTATTAGGAGGATATTATGCGAAAAGTCAACAAAATAAAATTAAGTAAAGGTGAACAAACATTTGATGCGTTGAACATTGCATTGATGATCGTTGTATGTTTTGTGACACTATATCCGATATGGTACACAGTTGTATTATCTTTCAATGATGGTACTGATGCAATTAAAGGTGGTATTTTCTGGCTACCTAGAGAATTTACCCTCGATAATTATAAAGCGGTTTTCAGAAACAAAGGTATCATATCAGCTTATACGATAACAATTGCCAGAACCTGTATTGGTACGTTCATTAACGTTTTCTTCACTGCTATGGTAGCCTATGCATTTTCTAAAAAGGATTTAATCGGACGTAAGTACTATATTGCATTAGGAACGTTTACAATGTTCTTTGGTGGTGGATTAATTCCATTTTTCCTTTTACTTAAGTCGCTAAAATTGTTAGATACGTTTATGGTTTATATTGTTCCAACGATGTTTAACTTTTTCAATTTGCTTATATTCATGTCATTTTTTAATACTATTCCTGCATCTCTGGAAGAGTCGGCAAAGATGGATGGAGCAAACGATTTTGTGGTTTTCTTAAGAATAGTAATTCCACTATCAAAACCAGTCCTTGCAACAATTGCTCTGTTTACAGGCGTTTGGCACTGGAATGATTACTTTTTTGGTGTTGTTTACATTAATAAATCAAGTTTACAACCGATTCAAACATACTTATATAAAATCGTTGCTGAAGCTGGGTCATCTCGAATGGCTATTTCAAATCCGGTTGGTGTAAGTAAAAGTAATGTGACGTCGAATTCCATCAAATATGCAACGATGGTTGTGACAACATTACCAATTGTCCTTGTTTACCCATTTTTACAAAAATATTTTGTAAAAGGTGTAATGCTTGGTGCTGTTAAAGGCTAAGTAATAAATACTAAATAAATGTATTATAATTTCGGGAGGAAAAAAATGAAAAAGCACAGTTTTAAGAACATCATCACTTTATTGATTGTACTTGTATTAGTAACAACTATGTTTGCGGGATGTAAAAAAGAAGAAACAAATGAAGGATCTGCAAGTAATGAAACGGAAAAGACGACAGATTCTAAAGACAGTAAAACTGATGATGCGGAAGCTACAACAGAAGAAGCAACTGGTTCAGGTATGGGATGGGTTGATAATGCATCAGAGAAGATTGATCTTACTTGGTACTTAAACTTTTCATGGTTTCCAAATCAATGGGGTGTTGATGCAACAAGCCAATACATCACTGAAAAAACTGGAGTTGACATTGAATTCATTGTACCAGCTGGTAATGAAGCTGAAAAATTAAATTCAATGATTGCATCAGGAACATTACCTGATATTATTACACTTGGATGGTGGGAGCCGCAAGTGAATACAATGATTGAAGGGGAATTAGTTTATGCACTTGATGAATTAGCAGATGAATATGATGCTTATTTCTATGAAGTTGCAGATCCTGCAAAACTTGGCTGGTATGCAAAAGAAGACGGACATACTTACGGTTATCCAAATGCTTCTTATACACCAAATGATTATGCCAATTATGATAATATCTATTCAAATGAAACTTTCTTAGTTAGAAAAGATATATATGAAGCAATAGGATCTCCAGATATGAGTACGACAGATGGATTTTTACAAGCGCTTAGAGATGCTAAAGAAATGTATCCAGAAGTTGCTGATCAACCATTGATACCTTTTGGACTTC
>JBFFKS010000365.1:0-1745 GCA_041555275.1 Xianfuyuplasma sp.
AAAGAATGAAGATGGAAGTGCATTTGTTACTACCGTATTATTTGATGATAAATATGAAATGATCTACAATCACATCAATATTGATAATGTAGAATTATTAGATAATAAGACATATTACCCAAGAGGAATGACAGCGTTATTAGATGCGCTAGGAAAAGCAATTTTGAAAGTAAAAGAGAATCATGAACAATTACCAAAGGAAGAGAAACCATCCAATGTCTTATTTGTGATTACCACAGACGGCTTAGAAAACGCAAGTAAACGATTTACTTATGAAGATATTAGAACACTGATCGAAAAACAAAAAGAAATCTATGATTGGGAATTTTTATTCTTAGGAGCTAATATTGACGCTGCCAAAGAAGCATCAAAATTCGGGATAAAAAAAGAACGAAGTGTCAACTTTTACAATGATAAAAAAGGAGTTGATTTATATTATACAGAACTAAGCAATACAGTAAGCAATTTTAGAAGAAGTTCAAAAGTAAAAGATGATTGGAATAAAAAAATAAACGAAGACTTTATAAATAGAAAGCAGAGGAAAAACGATGAACTGTCCAGAATGTGGAAGCAAAGATCTTAAGAAATTTGTATATGGATATAGAGGAAGCTGTGAAGAAAACGAAGTAATGGGTGGATGTATGATTTCAGATACATCTCCCACACATTATTTTTCTGCATGTGATAACAACTTTGGAACATTAAGTAAGTTTTATGAGGTAAAAGTAAATCATCAAACAATCTCCATTATATCAAAAACGGGATATTCCAAAGGTTATACTATTTATCCTGGTGCTAAGATCACTAAAACATCAGAAAACAGTAATGTACTTGAAATACAACAAAAACAAAATGACTTTACTAATAAAGATGGATATCTAACAAACAATCATTGTATATTTTGTAACACAAGAAAAGAAATTGCTTTGTTATTAACTGGAAACAGTGCAATTGGAACTGAAATATTTCATAAAATAAATACCTTTAACAACATTGATATCATACAATATTTGGAAAAAATCTCAGATACTCAATAAATATCCTGACCTTTTAGAAATTACATGTTATAATATGATTACCTATAAAGAGTGTGTTAGAGACTGGCTCTATGACCACACAGCAACCTACCTGATGGCAAGGTGCTAATTCCAGAAAGATGGGAGTTTTTTATTTGCTCTCTGTGAGAGCATTTTTTTAATGAGAAAGGCGGAATATTATGAAAATAATGGATGTTGAAGAAATGAGAAAAGCCCATAAATTTACAAATGAAAATTTATGGTACTTACATGAAGAACAAGAATGTGTTTGTATTTATTGTTTAAGTAGGTTTAACTCAAACGATATAGAAAACTACTACATGGATGACACCGCAGGATGCCCATTTTGTTATGTGGACGGAGTAATAGGTGAAAAGTCAGGTTACTCATTTGATGATGACGAATTAAGAATGATGCACGAGTTCTTCTTCCACTCATCAAATGATGGTATTAGTGAACATATGAAAGACTTTTCTTTACTAGATAAATTTAGTAATCTAATGTAACCTCACACTCTTTATAGGAATAAAAAATAAGGAGAACAAAAATGAAATCAAGAATGAATAATAACTATGATGGGTATATGTATACTGTACATTGCCTATCATTAGGTGATTTAGAATACAATGGAATCACCTACAATCTGGATGACAAAGAACAATGTAAAAATCTTCTCAATTTATTAAAAAAACAAGAAGTTATTACATC
>JBFFKS010000366.1:0-1742 GCA_041555275.1 Xianfuyuplasma sp.
AGAAATTAGTCATCGCTATCCCGGCATTGATTCCCTTTGTGTTAATAGGAATGCTGATGTTTATCGAGAATGAAGCCTTTAGAAACTTCCTCGATCAACCACTTGTCATCTTCCCGAACCTCTTTACGTTTATCCTTGGTATTATCTTGGGTGTGGCAGTATTCATTGTAATGAAGTACTCTTATCTATTAAAAATCAAAAAAAGCGACAAATAAAAAACAGGAGAATTTCTCCTGTTTTGTTAATTCGTCTTAGATTTTAGAAACGTTTGCAGCTTGAGGTCCTCTATCTCCCTCAACCACTTCGAACTCAACTTTAGCACCCTCTTCAAGACTTTTAAATCCTTCACCAGTAATTGCAGTAAAGTGAACAAAGATGTCTAAACCGTCTTCAGAAGTGATAAACCCATAACCTTTTTCAGAATTAAACCATTTAACTGTACCTGTCATTTGAATCTCCTTTTCCTTTTATGTTTACTAGAGATAATTATATAATAATATGCTTTGAAATGCAAATGAATTTTTTTTAAATGGCTATCTAATGCTTTTCCTCCTTGATAGTTGAAATGAATTTCTCAAGAATTTCTATCGTTCTTTTTTTCCCAAGATAGAAAATTAATTTTGGCAAGTCTGGTCCTTTATGTGTTCCAAGCAAAGCAATCTTTACAGGATAAGTAAAATCTATTCCTTCAATATCATATTTGATCTTAAAAAACGATATAAAATCACGTAAACTTCTTAAGGTAAATTCTTCTTGTTTTACAAGCTGATAGGTGAATAATTTCACTGTTCTTTTATGCATTGGATCAAGAGAGTAACGATTAATTATATCTTTTTCATACATAATTTCGTTAGGAACTAAAAACTCTTCTGCCTCTTCCTTCAACACTTTCTCAATGATTGATACATCAACTTTATTGTATACTTTCATATTCGGAAATGTCATAACGTATGGACCATGATCACAATAATCCATACAAGAAGAACGCGCGAATTCAATATCGCATTTTTTTAATTTATCTAGTAATGCTTCTGAGTTGTTATTACGACAGTGCTTGTTTTTACAAATAAGTACTTTATTTACACTCATTATATCACCTCACTTTATTATATTATATTATTGACAATAAGCCAATGAAATACAAAACAAAAGCCGTTATTAAACGACTTAATATTCGAATTCTATAGTTGGTTGAATATGTTTGGTTTCCTTCAATTGGTTTTTGTTTAAAAGTAGATACAGCACAAGACAGTTCATGATTACTGATAGCCAGTGTATTACTGTTCCAATAAAAATATTATAAAAAATGATAGTCCATTGTTCATAGAAAACTTCCGAAATTGCTAGAAATAGAAACACTAGGTGAGGTCCAGAAAATAGTACGATTGTACCAATAAAAAATGGTGCATATATCTTTCTAATTACATAGTGATATTCTGGATTTAAAATCAATTTTACAAATATGAATACCATATAGAATGACAATAATGTTAGAAGAGTTAGAACAATATAATATCCTGTCAATGAATCCATTAAAGCTGTTCCAGAATAAGGTTCAAATATCGGTAATACTAAGTGTTGTAAAAACCCATTTAAAATAATGATTATAGCCAACAATTTAAATTCTTTGTAATGTCTTAAATATAGTAAGATAATACCTGTAATAAATAAAATAGACCTTAAGAGTGCCAGGGCTGATGAAGTCGCTGAAGAGCTAAGCAAGATAATCGGCACTTCCCATG
>JBFFKS010000367.1:0-1731 GCA_041555275.1 Xianfuyuplasma sp.
CAGAGAACAATCAATGGGAGCAGATAGAAGAATAAATAAATCAAGTTACTTATAAATAAAACCAGCTATCTATTAAGGACAGCTGGTTTTAACACTTAAAGAATTTATTTGTTAAATTATAGAGCTTTAACGCCTTCTTCACCAGTTCTAACTTTTATTACATTTTGAACTGGATAAACAAAAAGTTTCCCATCTCCAATTTCACCTGTTCGAAGTACCTCAATCGCAGTATTTACAACAGATTCTACAGGCACTTCGGATACAACAATTTCAAATTTAATCTTAGGTAAAAGGTTTATTTCATAAGGGACGCCCCGATACATATGTGTGCGTCCTTTTTGAATACCACAACCTAAAACATGACTTACAGTCATTCCTGTAATTCCAAGATCGTTCATTGCGTTCTTTAGATTATCCAATTGATCTGGTCTAGTTATGATGTCGATTTTTGTTATTTGATCCATAGTAAATCCTCCTAAAATTCCCAAAAATTACAATAAAACGATGCAATGCCTACCCTTTAAAGTTCCATATAAGCTGAAATTCCATGTTCGATTGCATCAAGTCCATTGATTTCCATATGTTCATTAACACGAAGCCCCATAAACTTTTTAATAACGCTAAACGTAACGAATGCAAGGCCTGTAACAGTTATACCAACAATAGTTACTCCAATAAATTGAGATATAAGTTGTCCGAATCCGCCACCATAGAATAATCCATTATCGGTACTGAATAAACCAATCATAAGTGTACCAAAGATTCCGCATACACCATGAACACTAATTGCTCCAACAGGATCATCAATTTTCACTTTTTGATCGAAAAACTCAACTGCAAAAATCATTAGAATACCACTCAATGCTCCAATTGTAATAGCACCCAAAAATGAAATTTCATTAGCTCCTGCTGTTATGCCAACAAGACCAGCCAAAGCTCCATTGAGAGTTAAACCAGCATCAGGTTTCCCATAACGGAATTCACTGAAAAACAGTGATGAAACTGTTGCTGCAGAACCGCTAAGAAGGGTTGTTATTGCGGCATGAATCGTAATTGGTGATGTGATATCAAGCGTTGAACCAGGATTGAATCCAAACCAGCCAAACCAAAGAATAAGAACACCTAGTGCACCGAGTGGAATGTTATGACCAGGAATCGCATAGGCTTTACCCTTACGGTATTTACCTTTTCTTGCGCCTACCATTTTCGCACCTACTAGAGCACAAAAGCCACCAACTGCATGAACGGCTGTTCCACCAGCAAAATCTTTAAATCCAACAACTGTTGATAAGAAACCACCACCCCAGATCCAGTGACCGATGAGTGGATAGATTAATACAGTAGCTACTATAACAAATAAAACATACGACATGAATTTAGTTCTCTCTGCCATAGCGCCTGAAACAATAGTTGCGCAAGTTGCGGCAAAAATAGCTTTGAAAAAGAAAAATGCATTAAACGATATTCCGGCATATTCTTCTGTTGCACCACCAAGTGCAAAGAGGGTCGTGCCTATTACACCTCCAAAATCGTCGCCATACATAAGTGCGAAACCAATAAAGAAATAGCATAGCACACCAATTGAAACGGTTACAAAATTTTTCATAATAATGTTAACAGCGTTTTTAGATTGTGTGAATCCTACCTCTACCATTGCAAAGCCTGCATGCATCAAAAATACAAGAACACTTGCAATAAATACCCACATTGAGTTTAAAATGAAATTTTCCA
>JBFFKS010000368.1:0-1720 GCA_041555275.1 Xianfuyuplasma sp.
ATGAGGTGATTAGATGAAATTCGTTGTGTTTGATATTGAAACAACAGGTCTTGATGTACAAAAAGAAAGAATCGTAGAAATTGGTGCTATTAAAGTAATAGACGGTGAAGTTGTTGATGAATTTGAGATGTTTCTAAAAACAGACATCCCTATTCCACCACAGGTAAGTATGATTAATAACATTTACAATCATATGTTAGAAGATGCTGAATTACCTGGTGTTGTTTTATACAGATTCTATCAATTCTATAAAGATTGTGATTTCCTTGTAGGCCATAATGCCAAACGATTTGATTATCCATTTTTAGAGTTTGAGTTTGATCGTCACTTTGTTAAATATGATCCAATTGAAGTGAAAGATACAGTCCATTTAGGTAGAAGAAAAGTGAAAGGATTAAGAAGTTACTCACTTTCATCTCTTTGTCGAATTTTCAATATCAACAATGAAAATGCACATCGCGCATTGAGTGATGTATATGCAACATATAAAGTATTTGTTGAATTACAAAAAAGATAAATAAACACTTCGTAAGTATATTACTTATGAGGTGTTTTTATGTATTGTCGAATTTGTGGAAAACATTTGTATGAATCAATATCCTTTTATAGTCTATTTAGGTTGCAGTATAATATCCATCTAGACTGTGAAAAAAAAGTAAATAGAGTAAATAACCAAGAAGTTTTTCCTTTGTTAGATAAGATGATCTATTACGATTTTATTGTCGATGGAGATGTGGATGATCCTGATTTTATATTTACTAAATTTGGAAGACTAATATTTGAAAGAATCGATGAAATCAAAAATCTATCACTCATATTTTTTTTTGAAAACACAGAAGATTATGTGAGAAATCATCATGCTTTTTTATTGATGCTAAAACTTGGAGATGGCAATATACTTATATTTAGTATCAATAAAGAAAAGTTCTACTAAAATTTACATTAATTTTCATTGAGTATTATTAGGATTATTTCAAAAAAATATGTTATAATTTTAGTATAAAAAAGAAAAAGGGAGTTGATTAGATGAATGTTCAAGTTCGTGGTAAAAACGGTTTTGAGGTTACAAACGCAATCACAAACTACGCGGCGGATAAACTAGAAAAGATTGAAAATTATTTCCGTGAAGAATTAGATGCGTTCGTTGTTTGCAAAATCTACAAAGACCACCATAAAGTAGAAGTTACAATTCCTACCAAGTATTACACAATGCGTGCAGAAGTGAGTAATCCTGATATGTACGCAGCAATTGATTTAACTGTTGATAAGTTAGAATCGCAGATTCGCAAACACAAATCAAAAATTACGAGAAGTTTACAAAAGAAAGACGGGGTATCTGAGTTATTCGCTGAAGAATTAGATTTGGATGCTTTAGAAAGAGAATTGGTTCACTCTCCAACAAGAAAGAAAAATATCGTATTAGAAGAAATGAGTGAAGAAGATGCAATCACGGCACTAGAAATGTTAGGCCATGACTTCTATATCTTTAGAAACGATGAAACAAAACAAGTAAACGTTGCATATTTACGTAACGATGGTAAATACGGTATAATTGAAACAGAATAGATTAAAATGCGTAGAAATACGCATTTTTTTATGGAATTTCATAAAATTTTCACAAACTCTGCCTGAATCATCACTATAATTGAAATAGTAATAAATGTTTTTTTACAACAAATAATATAAAATATACATATATTATATATAAGAAATATATATA
>JBFFKS010000369.1:0-1719 GCA_041555275.1 Xianfuyuplasma sp.
AGTACTCGTACAATACCCAATTGAAATGGTAAATATTGGTTTAATATTTTTTTGCTTCAAAACAGATTCTTTCAAAACATTAACATCCTTGTCTAGTTTCTTGACATCAGACTCATTTAAAATAAGAACAAACTCATCCCCACCAAAACGATAGATTTTTCCACGATTATTGAATGTATTCTTTAAAAGAGATGTTAAATATAATAGTACTTCATCTCCTTCTTCATTTGAATATACTTCGTTAATAACCTTAAGACCATTTATATCAATTACAATGATACTTTTATTATCAACAAGTTTGGTCGTATCACTAATATCTTCAAGATATTTCTCACGGTTATATAATCCTGTTATATAATCAAGAGAAGATAAATTCTTAATGTTTAAATTAGCAGTTTTTATGATTAATGTCTCATGTTTAACCAAAAAATAAATTATTACTGAAGAAATAAAAATGAATAGAGTACCTTTGATTAAACTAATGTATTGAAATTCGTTTACATCTGAACTAAATAACAATAGTAACGTATCAGAACCAAATATCCAAAAAGCACTAAAAACAAAATATATTAGAGTTATTTTCGTTGCTGATCTAGAATTAAAACCCATAAATACGCCTCCTAAAAAGTTAAATTTTCACATATTTCTGATAATCATCCAAACTAATTTTTCCTTTTAAAACATGGGAAGCTTTAATCACTTCATAGCCATTCTTATTCAATTCTTCAATAGTATTCACATTTCGATTGTACCCTATAACTTTACCCGGACCGATGGCAAAGAAATTAGCTCCACTATGCCATTGTTCGCGTTCTTGCGTCCAAAGATCCGTGCGGCCACCACAATAAATAGCTTTCATGGGCATTCCTATTTTTGCCAAAACCTCTAGTATGTTTTTTTCTTCTTTAATCGACACTTTACCGTTTTCAGTAGTGATATGAATAGTTTTATAGCGGTTTGGTTGCATTATCACAGGTTCATAAACCATGCATTCATCTTGGCTCAAAAAAGTGAATACCATATCCAAATGAATAAAAGACTCAAGATCGGTTGGTAATTCTTGAACAATAATATGATGTTGCTGTTTTCTCATTTTTAATTTTTCAATGATAACATCAATGCCATGAGCAGTAGTGCGATTGCTAATTCCAATAACAAGTAAATCGTCGCGCCCTACTAAAACATCCCCACCTTCAATACTAATTTTTTCACAGGAAATACCTTTTGTTTGTGCTGTAAAAGTAGATGTATTGAAAGCGTCATAATGATTAAAAATAGCTTCCATGATTTGTGATTCACGCTCACGTACTTTACTAGCCATTTTCCCAAGCAGAACCTGATCATACATAGCAACAGAGGCATCACGGGTAAAAAAGAAATTGTGCAGTGGACGAACCGCAAATCGTTGATGACTCAAAAAGCGACTCAAGCTATCACGTTCTAGAATAACTCCTTCAATAAGTTGTCTTGCAAGCTCTTTAGCATCAAGCTCAATCAAGTTTTCACTGACATATTCGTGGGAGCAACTTTTACAGACCTTTTTTAGAAGATCCATTTTCACATCTTGTTTTTCAAGTACAGATGACAATAAATCTTTCACTTCAAAAACAGGAGAGACTTTTTTCAATATTCCTTTTAACTGATAATATTCAGTCTGAGCTACCGAAAGATTTAAAATGTCACTGTAAAGAGCCCTTTCTGCATTTTCGGGCGTCATAT
>JBFFKS010000370.1:0-1703 GCA_041555275.1 Xianfuyuplasma sp.
CATTCCTTTAGAGTGATATCAGATGATGTTATATCTGCATTTGTGCTTTTCGCAACTACATTTCCAGCTATATCGATTAATACGATTGTTTCAATATCGTGTTGTACATCAGCAGCCTGTACATAGATATCCTCAAGCTCAATATTATTATTGGCTAACCCATATTCAACAGTTTTTTCTTGAATATAGTTTGCTGTATTTAAAACACTGTCAATATAGTTTTCATAGTTTAAAATAATTTGTTTGTTTATTTCTTTTGAGGAATCTTCCATGATTCTAGTTGTTGTATTTGTGAATACAAAGAAACTTGTAGTTATTGCAGCCGTTAGAGAAAATAAGATAATAATTATCGTTGGTATTAGTATGCTAAAACTAATTGAAGTGTTTTGTAATAATTTACGCATTTTTTCTAAATTCCTTTGGACTAACTCCGAAGTACTTTTTAAAACTATGACTAAAATAATACACTTCGTTATAACCACATTCTTTAGCAATATTAATTATCTTTTCATTCGTAAACTTCAGTAAGTCTTTAGCTTTTTCCATTCGATATCTGATTAATTCTTTGTTGAAAGATATGCCTTTCACTTTCTTTAATAACATACTTATATATGAAACACTAATATTTAATTGTTCTGAGACACTATCTAAAGAGATTGAAGGGTTTTGGTAGTTTTCTTCGATATAAGAAAAAACATCTTCAATAATTTTTTCTGTTTTGTTAATTTGTGTATTTACATTTTGTTGACGTAATTTAATAATCAAATCATAAATGTAATTTTTAAGTTCACTCATATCACTAATACTACGTAGATTGTCATAAAGATTCCCACTTATGACTTCAAATATATTAACATTTATAGATGTAGAAAAATTTATAATTGAATTTGAAAGTTTAATTATTAGTAACTGTGGATCTAAAATTATTCCATCTTGATCTAAATTTCCCAAATGCAATATTGAATCAATACTTTCCTTGATTTCATCTTTCTGTCCATATTTTAACTTATACTCAAAATCAGATAATTCTGAATCTTCGATAACAATTTGACGATATTCTTTTTCCACAATATCATCATAATATACTATTTGTGCCATATTGAAGTACTTACTATGGCGTAATGCCTGTTCAGCTTCACGAAATGCACTCGGGTAATTCTCAAAGTTTTGTAGTCGTGAGGATATTCCGATTTGCAGACTTGTTTGGCGATATTCTTCAGAATATTTAAGTATCTCGTATAATTCTAAATCGATATCGAGGGCAACATTTATTTTATTGTCTTCCAAAATAAACACTACACCTTCTGGTACTAAAAAATAATGATGATAATCGAAATTATCAAAAACTTTTTCAACTAGACTACCTATAAAGACTTTAATCTCCTCGGAATCATTCGGATTTACTTCTCTTCCAAATCCAATTATTCCAACTAAATATTTACTTATGGAGAAATCAAGATTGTATTGTTTTAAATGCAGGATATCTTGAGAATTCAAAATACTCTTATATCTATAAGCACTAAAATAAGAATTAATTAACATTGGAATTGAGTCATTGTACTTTTTATGAATTGATTGTGAATCCGATAGAAAGTAAAACTCCTTGTCCAGACTAACTTTTAATTTCTGTAGAAATTGCTCGATTTCATTTGATGTTACAGGCTTCATTAAATAGCTTACAACTTTGTATTCAATGGCTTTTC
>JBFFKS010000371.1:0-1696 GCA_041555275.1 Xianfuyuplasma sp.
AACTTGGACTAAGTGTTTGTATATAAGTACTCTATGAAAGGGTACTTGTTTCAAAACAAACATGGTAACAAAATTACATATAGATCAGTTGAAACAGCCATTCGAAGATTGAAAGTGAAATTAGATATTGAGCATTCAATTAGTCCACACAAATGGAGACACACATTTGCTACCAACTATATATCAAATGGTGGAGATACTGCATCTCTTCAGAAAATTCTAGGACACAAAAACTTGTCAACCACAGAAAAGTACTTACACTTAAATGTTGAAATACTAAGAAAAAGATATCAAGAGACAATGAACCGATAAAGAAAAAAGTGTAGCGGTGCGAAAAGTGATGGTGATGTTGCGGTCTAGTGATATAATTGGATAAAAAAGAGCATAAAAAAAAGCAAGCCTAACGGCTTACCTAGTATATTATATGGCAGGGGCGGAGAGGATCGAACTCCCGTAGACGGTGTTGGAGACCGAAAATGCATAATAAAAGGAGTATAATTTACTCCTTTTTTTGTTTGTGAATAAAATATGATATGTAATAAAACTGAACCTATATGAAATCATCTCACAATTAATCTTTGTATTTAGAAGTAATAAAACCTATTATCCCTATTCCTACAAGAAATAAACCCAAATACAACGCAGTACCACTCTCAATATAGTCAGCTGTGGATAGATTTATAATAATAGCATCTGTACCTATCAAAATCAAACCACCCAAAAATAAAAAACCACTTATCACCAATCGTTTCATAACATCAACTCCTCTTCCCCAAGTATTTTAACATAAAAATAGATACCAGTAAATTGCATTTATTTTAAAATTTGTTTTGTTATCTCATCTTTTACTACTTCTAATGTAAACTTTCTAAGTTCTTTGCTAGACATACTCTTAAATTTTTCATTCTTACTAAATTCAGATTCTAAATCATCTATCAGTTTTTCAATTATGGGACTATCATCAATACCTTTAATATCAATCCCTACAATAACATCAACACTAGTATTATAATAAGCACTCATTTTTACAAGCGTTTCAATATCAGGTTGTCTAGAATCACTTTCATATTGAGAGTATGTATTCTGTCTAATCCCTAAGAAAGTTGCTATCTCAGTTTGAGTAGCACCTTTTTCTTTTCTTAGCTTCTTTAAGTTACTTCCTATCTTCATATTTATCACCTACTTACATTATATCACAATATTATCACAAAGCGAGATGTTTTTCTTGACTATCACAAATTGTGATGTTATACTTATCTCATATCGTGATATTAAGTGGTGAAGTGAATGGTGGGCGTAAGGGCACTCGCCCCCATTCATGAGCTAGTGTAAAGGTATAGTATTACCCTTTACACACTAACGTGCAAAAATAAGGAGGTGGACACATTATGAAAAGGTCTAGAAATTGGATTTTAACAAACAATTACAAAGTAGAAGAACCATTAAACAATGAAGAGCTATTAAAGTACATTCAAAACATTACAGGATTAGTCTATACTGCGTTTCAATTAGAACAAGGAGAGCAAGGAACGAAACACCATCAAATATATATAAGCTTCAAAAACGCAAAGTCTTTTGAAACAATTAAAAAACTATTCCCGAAAGCACACATAGAAGCTATGAAAGGAACCCCTACACAAGCTAGTGAATACTGCACCAAAGAAGATACAAGACTGGCTCAACCAGTCATATATGG
>JBFFKS010000372.1:0-1696 GCA_041555275.1 Xianfuyuplasma sp.
CTAGTGTTCATGTACTTCGAATCATTCCAAAGATATCCTTCTAAATCATATATCTTTGACATTTGAGCAGGACGTTCACTACTGAAAAAAGCATATGGGTCTGCTTTATACAGAGTCTTTCCGTCGTAGGTTTTGATTTCATATTTATATTCGTGCCATTCTTTTGCACTTTCAATAAACAAACTCCAGATTCCGCTTTCATCTTCTTTACTTAAGTTATGAACCCAAGCCTGAAAATTATTAAACTCACCTAAAACACTTACTTCTTTAGCGTGTGGAGCCCACACGGTAAACGTAGTTCCTTTTATGTTTCCATCTTTGTCTTTAACCAAATGAGCACCAAAAACGCGGTACGCATCAAATAAGTTACCTTGATTGAAAAAATAAAGATCTTCACTCGTTATTTTCATGAAATCACTCCTATTTTAAGTGTTTTTTTATAACTTCGTAATTGTATCCTTTTGTCATAAGTTTTTTAATAAGTTTATTCTTTTGCTCATAATTGTCTAAATCGTATTTATCAATTATTTTGGCGATTTCTTTTTCTAATAAATCATTTTCATCAATCATTTCTTTGATATCGTCTTTGTGTGAGATAAGACTTGATTCAATGATATTTGGACTAAATCCTTTATTAAGGAGTTTTTGTTTGATAGATAAATATGCTTTTTGGTAAGGTTTATTTATTTTGTATTTCGTTTCATTTTTAATGATTTCATCAATCTTGGAAAATTCGCGTTCACTATTATAGTGTAATAGAGCATCTGCTATTAAGTCAAAGTGTATCCCTTTCCCGATTAATTTTTCTTTAATATACCTAGGACCTACAAGATCATATTCGAGTTTCTGATTTACATATTCGTTTACAAATTGAATGTCGTCTACATAACGATTATCTTTTAATTCTTTAATAATCTTATTGATTAACGTTTCATTTATAGTATCTTTCTTTAGATACTTTTTTACTTCACTAATCGAACGCATCTGATAAGAAATAAAATGAATTGCCTTTAAATATAATGTCTCATATTCATTATCCTTTACGATGTTTTTATACTCTTCTTTTGATAGTTCTTTTGTCGATAGAAGACTATGTTTAATTAGTGTGTTTTCATTTAGTATATGCTTATCAATTTTGTCATTTTCTGAAATTTCGATACTGTAGCGATTACCTCTTAATTTTTTAATTGATTTTATCTTAATCATTAAGCTCGTTGAATAGATAACTAATAGCAGCCTGTAGTTGTGTATCGTTATCTGTTTCGTCTTGGAATAAATCTAATGCGAGGTTGATAAATTCTAAGGTATCGCTATCAATGTTTCCTGTAACGTTTAGACTATTGTTCGATTGAATATCTTCGATTGCTACTTTTGTTGCTAAATCGTAATACCCATCTGTTCTTAAGTCATAGCCCATTGTATTTAAGATTAATTGTGCATTTGCTACTCGAGAATCTACTGTATCAAACTCAATAATTTCATCATCTAATAAAAACAATTTATAAGCTTTTTCAGTGTCTGTTTGTTCGACAATAACATCAGGTGTTACACCATCTGTTCCACCGTTAAAGTGTACCCAGTTACCTTCGCTTGTTAACCATTTACCTATTGAAATATGAATTGAATCTCCTAAAGTTGCTTTTACTGCACGATCAGTTTGCATTGTCCCTTTACCATATGTTACTGTTCCCAGTAC
>JBFFKS010000373.1:0-1694 GCA_041555275.1 Xianfuyuplasma sp.
GGCAAGGGAGTCGTCGTATAAGCATTCTAAAGATATGGCAGACAATGATTATTTTACTCACACGGATCTATCGGGTCAAGATGTTAAATATCGAATGAATGCGGAAGGAATATCCGGGAGCTACTTCGCGGAAAACATAGCAGCAGGGTACAATAATCCATTTGAAATACATTATGCGCTTATGCATTCAAAAGGACATCGGGATAATATATTAGAGGAAAGATTTGATCATCTAGGTGTGGGAATCTACTATTCTGAATCCGTTAAGTACAAGTATTTCTATACAGAAAATTTTTTCGAAATAAGATAGAAAATCAAAAAAAGGGCTAGGTATAATTGCTAGCCCTTTTCTGTATGGCGATTTATTCGCTTAAACATGATAGTCTCATTAAAATTCTTTGAGTATAGAGATTATGAAAATTTGAATGTCGTTGATGTACGATATACTTGACCGGGCTCTAAAAACTTTGATTCAACAAATGGAGCATTAATTGCATCCGGATAATATTGAGTTTCTAAACAAAAAGCCGCTCTTGATTGAAGAGGCGTCTTCTCATACGCAACAAATTTAGGAAGTAAAAAGTTACCGCTATAAAAAACGACACATTTCGCATCGGTAACGATTTCCATTACTCGCTCAGTTTTTGGATCTTCTACGATAATATTTGGGCCAGTAACATCCTTGTTTAATTCAAAGGCATGATCGTAACCGGAACCGAACTTGATTTGCTCATGATCAGCATTGATATCTTGGCTAATTGTTTTAGGTGTTCTAAAATCAAAAGGAGTATTTGAAACAGGCAATAATCCTTTTGGAATCGTAAATTCATCAACAGCTACTATGTTGTTTGAATGTATCTGCATGATATGATCAGTTGCTAGAGTGTTGAAGTCACCACTCAAATTAAAGTAAGAATGGTTCGTCATGTTAACAAAAGTTTTCTTGTCTGTCGTACATGTATATTTAATTGTCAATGAGTTTTCATTGGTGAATGTATAGGTAACATTACAATCAAGCTCACCAGGAAAACCTTCTTCCATATCTGGGCTTAGATAATTAAGGGTTAAACTCATTTTGTTGTTATCTTGGTATTCACTTGCGCTCCATATTGCTTTATCAAGCGCATTAGGTCCACCGTGTAAGTTATTCTCACCATCATTTTTAGCAAGGGGATAATTAACATCATCGATTGTTAATATAGCCTTGGAGATTCTTCCGGAGCTACGACCGATAACTGCACCGATAAATCCTGGACATGTTTCGTATCCTTCAATTGTGTCGAAACCTACAACGACGTTTTTAATGTTTCCTGCTGAGTCTGGTACATTGATTTTGCTGATAATACAACCAAGAGTCAATATGCTAACACTTGCACCCTGGTCATTGGTCATCGTATATTCGTATACGAGTTCACCCTTTTTAGTCGTTCCATATTCTTTGTTTGTTATCTTCATTAGGTTCTCCTTTATCTATTGCTACAAAAATAGTTTATTCGATTTCGTCTTAAGTCGTTTTATTAATCAATATTAAGATATTATACACTATACAATTAAGTGACTCAAGGTTAATAAAGTGATTATCAATCTATTGTTGCACAAACAATAAAAATATGTAATACTATTTGTTGATGTTGTTTGCGAGAAGTCGACAACGTAATAAACAGTCACTTTATTAAGTTAGGAGAAAAAATGGA
>JBFFKS010000374.1:0-1687 GCA_041555275.1 Xianfuyuplasma sp.
CTTTAAATCCCATTTTTTTTACATAATTTATGTGTGCTTTTTCATTTGTAAATGCAATAAACCTTTTAAAACCAAGATTAATAAAATAGTCTCTATTCTTCTCAAACAAGAAGTCTCCCATTTTGAAATCTCGATATTGGGGAATGGCATAATCTAGCTTTATTTCTAATGTTTCATTGTCATATTTATCACAAATAAACAAACCTGCAGGATTCATGTTTCGTAATATATATAGACTAATTTCTGCATTTTCTAAAGTTACTTTATCAAAATCGCCAAATGTATTTATATCATTCTCATAAAAACGAAGAAATGTTTTTGTGTAATCACTATCGTGACTCACAGGTAATAATTTAAAATAGTCTTTTGATAAGTAAATTCTTGCTAAATAATAAACATCTATAATTACTATCCCAACATTCATTAATCCTGTAGGTATAGAACCTATCATAAACCCATATGCACCAAACAATAACGCCCCTACTAAGTTAATCCATCTTAATTTCTTTATTGAACTCATGAGTAGAGATATTAGCACAATTGCCGAAGCAATATACCCAATCCATTCAAGTACTATATCATTCATTTTTAAACCTCCAAACTGTTAGACTATTATAAATCGTTGTATCTCTAAAATCAAGTAATAATCTTTTTTCGCGATTTTTCATTTTTTCTTAAAGGATCCAATTCAGAAATTAACACTCCGCTAATTATGAGAAGTCCCCCAATAATAACCATTGGAGTAATAATTTCATTTTCAATAAGAACCGCACCAATTACAGCAAATACACTTTCTAGGGCGACAATCAAACTAACTCTCGTTGGTAAACTGATTTTTAATGCATAGCTTTGTACTAAAAATCCTAAAGCTGTATTAAATAACCCTAAGAACAATAATGGCCAGTAACTAATGATCGATACAGAAGGTATGGTATCAAACAAAATCATTGCAATTACACTCAGAATACAAGATGTAACAATATTCACAAATACAAAGGATGCTGGATCAAAATCATATTTCTTTTGGTAGTAACTTCCTGTAACAACATGAAATGCTACCATAACTGCACAGATTAATGTATAAAAATCTCCAATATTTATGCCACTGAATCCTTCATTTGTATAACTTAACAAAAACATTCCAATTACAGCTATAATGACACTAACTATATTGAATATATCAACTCTTTTTCGGAAGAAAAAGAAAAAGATAAATGGTACAAACACTATGTTTAGTTGAGTGATAAAACCATTCTTAGATGACGTAGTAAAGACGTTACCCAGTGTTTGAAAGTAAAACCCAGCAAACAAAAACAATCCTGTTATAACACCATATTTTATAATGTTTTTATCAAGATTTTTTAGTCGTTTATAATATACCAATCCTAAGACAATTGTCGCTATTAGAAACCTTCCAACCATAATTGTATTAGCTTGGAATCCTTTATCGATAGCTAATTGGGTTATAGGAAATCCCAATCCCCAAATTATCGTTATGATAAACAACGAAAACTCAGCAAATCCAATACTTCTCTTATGCATTACTATCACTCCATCTTATAGTAAAAAAGCAACTCAGATGAATTACTTTTTCTGACTATAATCGCTTTTTAAGTTCTTTTGTTAATTCTTCGAATCCTGGTTTTTCAAGTAATGCAAACATATTTTTCTTATAATCTTCTACCCC
>JBFFKS010000375.1:0-1677 GCA_041555275.1 Xianfuyuplasma sp.
ATATACCTAGTGTGAAGTTAAATAATTGTCTATAGAAATAAATCTTACTCTATTTCGATACCAGAATCCATCATCTGTTCGTAATATTCCTTAGTAATTGGATAATACTTAAACGCAATAATTGAGGCTACATGACCGAGTGCGGGGATAATAATAACCATAATGTAGAATGCCCAAAATGCAGGTCTACTTTCTCCCATGTTTGGTTCATAATCAATGGCCCAAAGTGCAATCGCTAAAACGATTCCACTTAAACTAGACATTAGTTTATCAACCAAAGAGAAACTTGTTCCAACGATACTTGGAACATATCGTTTATTAACATGTTGCTCATAATCAGCAACATCAGCGATCATTGGTAATACATTTGTTGTTGCGATCGCTGTTGCGAAGATAATCCCTACAAGCAAGGTTACTAGTAACCACTCTGTTCCAGGAGTAAAGGGATGAGTAATCATAATAAGGATTGGGAATAGTAGTCCTAAGTAGGTTCCTAGTAAAAAGGATTTCTTACGATCTAGTTTCTGACTCACAACCATTCCTACTATGACACCAAGTATTCCTAAAATGATTCCGTACGTAGCTACTGTTTGTTGTAGATTAATGTTTAAAGCGGTATAGGTAAAGAAATACGCCATACTTGTTGCGGTTATTAACTGGGCGAGTTTGTTCGTCCCAGCAGCGACAAATAATGCTCTAAGTGGTGTATTTCGTTTTACGACATCATAAATGGTTCCCCATGTAATTTTTTCTGCTTGAAATACTTCTTTTTCGTATAACTTTAGATGATCTCTTTCACGTAATCCAATGATAGAAAGGATTGTTAAAATAACATTAACAAAAACGATAAAAAACGCTAGATTGCGATAACCAAGTGGGTTTGCAAACCCACCCTCAAATGTTAAAACATATTTCACTGCGAATACCAAAAATAAACCATAAAACAAATAGGAGATACTTGCGAGTAAAGCACCTAAAAATGGTCTTTGTATCGGATCATTGGTAAGTATTGTTTGGGCACTTCTTGTACATGATGATTGAAAGGTGTATCCAATAATATAGAAGAAGTACCAAAAGATAATCCATATATACATCAACACATCATTTTCAAAAATTATAAATCCACCAAATATAGCAAGTAAACCAATATTGATGATAATACTACCTAGTAATATAAAAGGACGATATTTACCAAAACGAGTGACTGTTTTATCAATTAATGTTCCAATAATCGGATCTGTAAATGCATCAAGTACTCTACTAGCTGCAAAAATGAATCCAGCTACTACACCACTTAACAATAAATTATCTGTAATCATCAACACAAAAAATACACTGATTAAATTAAACCCAGCTGTAGTTGCTGTTTCATTTCCACTAAATAGTAGAAGATTCAAATAATTGGACCTAAAATACTTTTGCTTCATATAAGTCCACTCCTTAATTGGTCTATCTGTTATCTTAATAATACCATATTTTTTTAACAGAGACCTATAACTGTGCAACGAAATAAGTGTTAAGGGATTATATTCTTGTCCATTTAATATTTGTAAAAATATGCTTAATCTAATTTAGGTAAATAAAAAACTGTACTTTCGTACAGTCTTTATAGACACATCACCCTTAAAATCCTTTTCCCTAATATAAGTATCTCATATTATGGGAATATTTTAAAGA
>JBFFKS010000376.1:0-1652 GCA_041555275.1 Xianfuyuplasma sp.
TTAAAGGTGATTTGGAAGAGTTCTAGGTTTTCTTTTGGCAAGCCAGCTATTAAATCTAGGTGTAGATCAATTATTCCTTTATTTTGAATGAGTTTAATGTTTTCAAATAGTTTTTCTGTGTTTTGAAATCTATCTACAAGGTAGTTTGTTTCATAGTTAATCGATTGAATACCTATCTCAAATCTAAATAAACCTGCCGGTGCATTTGTATTTAGGTAATGAATTATTTTTTGATCAAGGATATCTCCGGTAATTTCAAACTGGAAAGTTGTTTTATGATTGTGGTTTTTGATGATAAACTCAAGTAGTTTCATTGTGTTTTTATTTGCATTAAATGTTCTATCTAGAAATTTAATGGTTCTAGCACCTTTTTCCATTAAGTATAGAATTGTTTTTTCAACAGTTTCCAAAGGAAAGAAACGAACCTTTTCTTCAAGAGATGACAAACAATAACTACATTTATACGGACATCCTCTACTTGATTCAATATAGGATATTTTATTGGGAATGTGTGAGAGATCACTTTCAAAAAAATGTGGCGACTGAACAATTGAAAGGTCTTGTATTTCAACGATTGGATTGTGAACCATTTTCCCGTCTTGTTTATATGAGAGGTTATTGATACGAGAGATGCTTTCCCCTTTATCCAAAGCATTCAATAAAGTTTCTAATGCTTTTTCTCCCTCTCCTTTAATGATGAAATCAATATGAGGATTTTTTAGAAAGTAGGAAGGTTCATAAGATACTTCTGGACCACCTAAAATTATCTTTGAATTTTCTAGAGTGATATTATTAACGATGTTGATGAATAAAGATACATTCCAAATATAAACACTAAATCCTAATACATCAGGATTATAGGATTCTATATCATTGATAATTTTAGATACATCATCTTTAATGGTATATTCAAAAATATCAATATTAAACGAGCTGTTTGCCTTTAATAGACGAACAGCGTTATTGGTATGGATATATTTTGCATTTATACTTACTAGCAATACTTTCATCATAATCACCTACCATATTTTAACATACAACACCCCAAATAAACTAATTTGTGTTAAAATAGTAATGGTGGTGATTAGATGCAAAAGTTCGAATTAGTTTCACATTATCAACCAATGGGTGATCAGGTGAAAGCGATCAATTATTTACGTGATAATATTAATAAAGGTGTAAAAGAACAAGTCTTACTTGGTGCTACAGGTACGGGGAAAACATTTACGATTAGTAACGTGATAAATGCCGTTAATAAACCAACACTTGTTTTAGCTCATAACAAAACACTGGCCGGACAATTATATAGTGAACTAAAAGAGTATTTCCCAAATAACAGGGTGGAATACTTTATTTCATATTACGATTACTACCAACCAGAAGCATATGTTCCATCTCGTGATTTATTTATTGAAAAAGATTCACAAACCAACGATGAAATAGATGAAATGAGACATAGTGCTACTGCAAGTTTATTAGAAAGAGAAGATGTTATTGTTGTTGCTTCAGTATCTTGTATATACGGTATTGGTGATCCTGAAGATTATAAAAATTCAATGTTAACATTACGAGTAGGTGATGTGATTGGTAGAGACAACTTAATGAGACGGTTGGTCTCAATGTTGTTTACTAGAAATGACTTTGACTTTAAA
>JBFFKS010000377.1:0-1640 GCA_041555275.1 Xianfuyuplasma sp.
GTAACTTTTAAAGGGACTATTAAAAGAAAAAAAATTAAGGGTCAAAGTATGATACATTATAATTTAACAATTGGTGACGAGAAGTTTCCAAGTGAAGATGACAATATATTAGTTGCACCCTTTAGAGATGATATGACTTGGTATACTGATGGAAAAATAATGTTTAAACCTGTGGATCACATTGAGCAAATATTAAGTGTGGAAGATACAAAAAACGTTGTAAGGTTTGGTTATTCATACTGGGATGTTAAACAAAAAGATGCCTTCTATGACCATCAAGGTAGTATCATAACGGATCTAAATTTTAATGAATTAGCAATTGTATTATTAAATGGTGCTAGTTATCCAGATGAAGGCAGCTATAAGGGAGTAGAAGTTATCGTTTCAGCTGATAACCTTGATGAAGCTAATATAATGATAAAAAAATTGCTGAATTGGGATATAGATTAGTTCTAACTAATAGTTATTTACAAAGTCCATTAGGGGGTTCGTATGATAAAGAATTATAGAATGGTTATTTTATTTATGGTAGTTATTATGTTCACTTTGGGATGCAGTCCAGTAAAAGAGATAAAAAATGCAGAAGTGCTACTAAAAAAAGAAACGGTAATCAAGAGCATTAACCAGACGGGTTATAATGTAATTGAGTTGTTGTATAATAAGGACAGAAACAAAAACCTTCTTTTTTCACCTATAAGTATGACGAGTGCACTGTCAATGTTAGAAAACGGTGCAAGTGGAATAACACAAGCAGAAATGCTTAAGGTAATGAATATAGATCGTGATTCTGGTTTAAATGAAGTATATAAGCAACTGATAAACGAATTTAATAACATTTCTAATAAAGAAGAATCAGAAGAAATGCCTGTCACTACAATAAATATGGCCAATTCAATATGGCTAAGAAATGCTGATATAAAGATAAAACAAAGTTATATAGATAAAGTAAAATCATTTTATGACGGAGATATCTTTTCAGTTGATTTCAGGAAAACCGAGACTAAGGATGATATGAATAAGTGGATAGAAGATAAGACCAATGGTTTACTTAGAGAAACGATTAAAGAAACAAATGATCTTGACGTAGCTTATCTGATGAATACACTTTACTTTAAAGGTTCGTGGATTAATCCGTTTAATATTAATGAAACAAAATCAGAAAACTTCTTACTAGAAAACGATGAAAAAGTAAAAGTTGATATGATGCACAGTGTTAAAAGCAGAAGCTACTTTGAATCGAAAAATGTTCAAATAGTAGCTCTAGATTACCCTGATGCTTCAATGTTTGTAGTACTACCAAAAGATAATATAAAAAACTTTATAAAAAAGTATGACTATAAAGATATTGAAGAAATGATTAATGAAACTGAAAGTAAAGAAGTGGATCTTTATTTTCCTAAATTCAAGTTCAGTAACAATAACGATCTTGTTGAAATTCTAAAATCACTTGGAATGTCATCAGCATTTGATTCATCTACCGCTGAATTTTTAAATATGATTGAATCACCTCCACCGGCGGCTGGCGCAAACAAGGCCATCGACTCGGCTTTGGTGTCGGCGTTTCGCTTGGCTACGCGACCGTCGGCGTCGTCGGCTTCGAGGGGCGCTACGACTACACCGCCAACGGCAGCAGCGTAAAC
>JBFFKS010000378.1:0-1615 GCA_041555275.1 Xianfuyuplasma sp.
CACCTGTATAATTGCTTTATATGAGGTGATATTATGAAAGACATTGATTTAACAAAGGGTTCCATCGCTAGACATTTTAAGAACATAAGTATACCTGCCTCTGTAGGATTTTTATTTAATACATTTTATAATGTTGTAGATAGTATTTATGCAGGAAGATTAGGTACAGAAGTATTAGCTGGTATGGCTATTAGTTTTCCAATATTCTTTCTAATTATATCTGTAAGTAGTGGTCTAGGAAATGGCGCAACAGCTTTAAGTGCGATATCCATTGGAAAAAAGGATAAAGAGAACTTCCATTATATAGCAAAAAATGCAATATACTTAACAATTTTATTTGGAATTATTATTCCTATTTTGTCTCCTTTATTCCTTCAACCGTTATTTGAACTTGCCGGAGCAAAGGGAGAAGTATTACAAGTAGGACTTGATTATACAAGAATGATTATGTATGGTTCAATGTTCTTCATCTTTAATTCAGTACTTGCCGGAATTTTAAGTGCTCAAGGAAACACGAAACCGTTTAGAAATTACTTAATAATCGGATTTTTTGCTAACCTAATATTAGATCCATTATTTATATTTGGTTGGTTCGGATTACCTGAACTTGGTGCGTCTGGAGTTGCATTAGCAACAGTTATTATACAATTAGGTGGAACAGTTTACTTAATGAAACATGTTGTTAAATCATCTCAATTTGATGCTTCGATATTTAAAAAAGTTACAATAAAATTAAAAACGATCAAGGCGATCTTGGGGCAAGGTATTCCTTCAACTTTGAATACTGCTACGATTGCGCTTGGTGTATTTATAATAAACTATTTTGTCTTATTTTATGCAGGTAGTGATACCGTAGCAGCTTATGGTGTTTCTATGAGAATTGAACAAATAGCTTTAATTCCTACAATCGGATTAAACATCGCAGTTCTTTCCATTATTGGACAAAATTTTGGAGCTAATAATTTTGATAGAATTAAAGAAACACGAATTAAAGGTACAAAATATGGTGTAATAATTATGTTGATTGGTACAGTGATTATATATCCTTTAGCACCATATCTTGTCAGCATCTTTGATTCAAGCCCTTCTGTAGTAGAGGCTGGAACTACTTACCTAAGAATTGAAGCACTCGCTTTTACAACTTATGTTTTTCTAAATATAAATGTATCAACACTTCAAGGTATAAAAAAACCTCAATTTGCAATATTTATTGGAATATACAGACAGATACTACCAATTGGATTATTTTACTTACTAGGTACAACATTCAATATGGGTATTCTAGGTGTTTGGTGGGGAATAGTAATTATTAACTGGAGTGCAGTATTAATTTCATATATATATACCAAAATTCAACTAAATAAAATATCCTCACTTCAAACTGAATAAGACATACATTGATAAAAAGCTCGTGAATTTACGAGTTTTTTTTTGTTAGATATTTGTGTGTTTTTCGGATGCGAACTAATGTGTTATAATTAACTAACAATCTATGAGAGGAATACTGATATGAAAATAACGGATATTGTCTATAAAAGTGTAGAAGAAGTAAAAGCTATGCCTAGATTTAATCTTAAATCAATGCCAAAAAGACCTAAATGGTATCTTCAGTTAC
>JBFFKS010000379.1:0-1610 GCA_041555275.1 Xianfuyuplasma sp.
AATTGAATTAATAGTAACGTTCTTATCGATTCCTTCTATATTATATTCATAACCCATTTTTTCCAAAACAATGAGATGTTTATTATCTTTAATAATCGATTCCTTTGTTGCTCTTCTTTTGTAAGTTCCATAATCTAGTTCTAGTCTAACTAGCATTTTATGTGATCTTGTGAAAAATATAATGTTACCATCTTTATAGGCATAAAATTTCACCTCATAAATATTGTCATCTTTTATCTTTTCACTCAATCCGATAACACTTAGCATCGAATCTTTTTTAATCACTTCCTCTAAAGCATCAACTGAACCGCTAAAATCCGAATAATCTAAAAACACTTCTAGGCTGTTAGCGGCCTCTGGAAATATTTTTGGTGGTAGTTTGAATATTTGGGCATCATCTTTCAAAGCATTTCCAATCATATAACTTAAAGGAAATATTGATACTATTATGAACAATGTACTAAGAATAATTGCTGTTAATTTTAGACTTCTTTCTGATTTTTTCATAATGCCTCCTTCCTGTTAATCTTCCGATTTACTTAATTTTATTTGCAATATAGAAAATGTCGCAATTACAAGAAACAATACAACTGAAGCAGCATTAGCTCTACCAAATGATAATTGCTCATATGCCATATCTCTTATAAATATCCCCATTGTAGTGGCTGCGCCAACGGGTCCCCCGCCAGTATACTGAAAAGGTGCATCCAACAACTGAATTACTGTGATAAGCATAATGAGCAATTGTATAGAAATAAGAAATTTTATGTTTGGAAGTAGAATATAATACACTTTTTTCCAACCTGTACAACCATCAATTTCTGCTGATTCGTATATTTCTTCAGGAATTCCTAGTATAGCTGCTAGATAAAGTAACACAACAATACCACCACCTAACACTCCTGGAAACACGATACAGAACTTAACCCATTCAGGATCACTTAACCATAATTGTGGATCCAAACCTAAAAAGCCAACAATTTTATTGGCTATTCCAAAGCTAGGATGCCATATCCACTTCCATAATATTACATTAACAGATACAGGTATCATTGCAGGAATCAAATAAATTAGAGTATAAAATTTTCTTCCTTTTTTTATTTCACTCAGAAAAATCGCCTGGATTATCGGGACAATAAATGTAAATCCAACACTTAAAATAAAGAACCAAAGTGTATTCCACCACGCATTCCAATAAAAATCTAACTTAAATATTTTGAAATAGTTTTCTAATCCTACAAATTTCCCAGGTGGATTGACAACGTCATAATCAAAAAACGACATATATATAGCTCTTGATATAGGGTAATATCTCCACCATATTGTAAATATGATTCCTGGTAAAACAAATAACCAGGGTGTGATTTTTTTCTTCACAAAATTTCCTCCTTTTGAAAAGGCACTCATGAAGAGTGCCTTAGGTGACTATAAATTATTTTCTCTTCAGTTGTTATTATTTAGCGTTCGATAATTTTAATAATCACTTACTAAACATGTATTTATTTCTAGCAATAAACTTACTAATTCACATTAAAATCAGGTAAAATCTCATCCTCACACTGATCTTGTGCTTTTTGGAATTCTGTTAATGGATCTGCATTTGGATCTGC
>JBFFKS010000380.1:0-1591 GCA_041555275.1 Xianfuyuplasma sp.
CTAATGATGTGATTTTAACACCAGTTGGAACATATTATCTTAAATTCTTTGATAACTTCCCAAGAGAATATTTGTTCAGAGTAATGCTTATCATGGCTTAGTTTAGAAAATAAATAAATAGGCGACCAATTTTAATAATTGGTCGCTTTATTGTTAACAAAAGTGATATAATTTAATGTTAGATAGTATACATATTAATAAGGAGGAAGATTTAATGAAAAAATTAGGGATTCTTCTTTTGGTCTTATTACTTACTATGGGACTTACATCATGTACCGATCCAGAAGAAGTAAATAATGCTTTAAATGATTACTGTAGTAATAACCCAGAAAGTACACTTTGTACAAATCCAGAAGCTGCGAGAGATGTGATTGTATCCAATATGATTAATACAATCATGACGGAGTTTGTGGATGGTACAAATGCAACATTCTGTGAGGATTATTTTGCACATGATGGTTTGATTGATCAATGTCAAAATGATCGTTTTAGTTTGGTTCCAGAAAACATCTTGTCTCAATCAGGTGATTTAACAATAACAGCTCTTGGAAACGCAAGTGATTTTGAAATTACAAACGATTGTAGTGGTGAAGATGTTTGTTATAAATATACTGTTAGTGTCATTGAAACAGAAGGGATTATTAAGTTTACTCAATTTGAGTATGAAGAAATTCTAGTTGTTTCAGAAGAAGATGATTTAGGATTAACACTTGAAGAAGTTAAAATCTTTGTTCATTATACAATTAATGCCAATGTGAATAGCTTCACTTGTGAAGACAGATTCACAGGTACTGCATTAACAGAATGTGGTGGAGACTTCAGCAATATGGCTCCATCAAATCTAATGAATAATTATAATGTATCAAAAGATGGTGTAAATACCTATACTATGACCGCGGAAAGTTTTGATGGATTCCAAATAGTAACATATTCAGTGATATTTACTGGAACTACAGATGATTACAAAATGAGTTCATTGTCCTATGTTATTGAAGATAACTTTAATACTGAAACTCATTTGAGTGTACAACTAGAATCCTTTAAATCTAGATATAATTCACCTTCATATTCATTATATGAAGTGTGTGATTATTTTGCTGTAACAGCTGATTTGAGTGATTGTCAGACATTCTTTGATACAGTAAAAACAAATGATATTACCAATATTGTTATTATTGAAAATAATACTCAATTTGAAGTGACAATGCAATTTGATAATTCTACGGAATTAGAAGTGGTTATTGAAGTTGTTTCAAACGGTAGTGACACTTATAAGTTAGATTTTACGTTTGGAGATATCACTGATCCAATTGATCCAGTTGTTACTGAAATAACAGAAACAACAGTTTTAGATTTTCTATTTAATTTATACGAGGATTATTACGCAAATGATGGCATCATTTGTGAAAATTATTATACGGATTCAAGTCTTTTACCTTTGTGTTTAACAGATCAGTTATTAGATATGTATCCAGAAAATGAAGTGTCACAAATAAATATTGATTCTTTAGGCTCTAACACATTCTATATTGAGTTACTAGTATATTTTGATGAAGTGATAGAATATGGATATTATTATCCACAATTTGAA
>JBFFKS010000381.1:0-1590 GCA_041555275.1 Xianfuyuplasma sp.
AAAATCATATGTTTCAACATTTGAACATTTTGATCGTATTATTGAAATTCCATGTTCATCAGAGGCATTTATCGAACAAATCACAACCGCTAAACCAAAAAATATACAAATGAAAGAAGTAGAAGAAAAATCAAATCAAAAGAAACAAAAGATACTTCTCGTAGATGATAATAATATTAATCGTCGTGTAATGAGTGAACTATTAAAAGGGATGCTATTGGATGTAAAAGAAGCCAAAGATGGATACGAAGCAGTAGAACTCGTAAAAAAAGAAAATTTCAATATGATATTTATGGATATTTTTATGCCTGGTATGGATGGCTATGAAACATCAAAAAAAATACGTGAGCTTGATGGGGTAAAAGGCTCAATACCAATCATTGCTGTTACCGCAAATGATGTTGAGGATACCCAAGAAAAAATAGTAGAGCATGGGATGAATGGTGTTTTGTCTAAACCACTTAGAAAAGATAATTTAGAGAAATTACTTAATGAATACTTTGGCAACATAATTAACGCTGTAGATGAAGAAAACGAAGAACTTCTAGTGTTTGATCAAAACGAATTTGAGCTGTTTTATGACGAATCATTTTTAAGAGTAGAAATAATAGATACCTTTATTAATGATAAACAATCAGATCTTTCTCGAATAACAGATGCATTTAAGGCAAAGGATTGCGAACAAATCTATAATGCATTACATTATTTAAAAAGTTCTTTTACATATCTTAAGGCAACTAAAATCTTGAAGATTACATCACAAATTCAAAAACTTTCAAATGAAAAAAAATTAAATGAAGTTTTATTGCTAGAAGCACCCTTACTTGAAAACTATGATGTGCTTGTAAAAGCACTCGAAGAATATAAAAAATCACTAAATTAAAAAATTTGATAATTTCTTTAAAGGATCGACAGAGGGTGATTATATGAAAGTTATTAATAATATATTCTTTTACATAATCGTATTTTTGCTTGTTGGATACATCTTAATTGTTTCAATTAGCCCAGAAAGAATGATGAACGTAATTGGATATAGAGCATTTATCGTATTATCAGACTCAATGGAACCAAAAATCAAGGTTAATGATTTGATATTTTTAAAAGAAGCAAAGGAAAACAATCTCGATATTGGCGATATAATAACATTTAAAGTGTATATACAGGAATATGAAGAAGAAGAGTATGTTACACATTATATCGGTGATATTATAACAATTAACAGTAAAACAGTGTATAAAACTAGAAGTATTAATCTTGATGAAGACCAGTTCGATCAATGGCTTGATAAAGATGGAGAGCTCATTGAAATAACTTTTGACGACATTGAAGGAGAGTATTGGATAAGAATTCCATACATAGGATATATCCAAAAACTCTTTAAAGATAATTATGGACTCGTTTTTATACTCGTTTTAGGAAGTGTAGGATACCATTTCTTAAAACCAACTAAATTAAAGGAAACTGACTTATAAAATCAAAAGGATCTAAATGGTCCTTTTTTTAATTATTAAATATTTCTTAATTATCAGGTTATGACCTTGTTCTAACAATCGCCTTCTATTAAAATAGAACCAGATTACAGCCGAAAGA
>JBFFKS010000382.1:0-1579 GCA_041555275.1 Xianfuyuplasma sp.
CTGTAAGTAAATTGTTTTATTTTGGATTACTTATTCCAGATTACGTTATTGAGTTTCAAGAGTATTGGCGACTGATTACGTATTCATTTATGCATTACGATTTTATGCATTATTTAATGAATACATTTATGGGTCTTTATATTTTAGGTAGTGCGTTTGAAAGAAAATACGGAAGCTTAAAATTTGTTGTAGTATATTTCTTTAGTGTACTAACATCTGGACTATTAATTACATTTATAGCAAGTCCAGCATTTCCTTTAGATATTCAAACAGGTACTATATTACATTACATATTAGGAACACCAGGTACACCTGTACTTGGAGCGTCTGGAGGTTTATATGGTTTACTAGGAGCGTTTTTATATGTTGCACTCTACAAACCAGAAGATATGATGAATAGAGACCGTGACTTTGTCTTTGGTATTTTAGCAATCAATATCATATTTACTTTATTAGCACCAAGTGTTAGTTTCCTAGGACATGCCGGTGGATTAATTGGAGGATTCTTCATTTCCTTTATTCTAATTAAAAGAAACAAATTCGAAGTCATACAGTGATTATATAAGAAAAAGCATCCAATGGATGCTTTTATTTTTTATTCTTGAATGAACACAGATCTTGTTTCTACAGTAAAATTACCACTACTATCTTCGGCGCGATAATAGACAAAGTATCTTCCTGGAGGGCTTGTTTCATCAAATGTAACATTGATTGTTGCCACGAGATCTTCAAGTGAATTATCACTAACATTAAATCCAGGCTCTACGTATGATTCACCGACTTTCATATTTACAGCATCCCCAGTGATTTCAATGACAGGAGGGGTGGTATCTACTACTCTCACTACTCTTGTTATTTCAATGTATATATCTTTATCTTTGGAATCATGATATTGGCGGTAAGTAATTAAATATGAACCTAGTGTCGAAATTTCTACTTCACCAATGATTACATATCCATTTGGAGTTCCAGATTTATCTCGAGCATAAATTCCAGGATCCTCAAAAGAGGAATTAATTTCAACAGTCATAATTGCTTCTCCAATTAATTCCATTGAACTAATATCACTATTTCCACCTGGTAAATACTGACATCCAGATAACGTTAATACAAACATAAATAAAATTACTAATATAAGTTTTTTCATAAGTAGCACCACCTGTTCAATATATTATACCACGATAAAAAATAAATATGAATGAAACAAATAAGAACGAGATACAAAATGTATCTCGTTCTTATTTTAGAATGGTAAATCTTTATTTAAATGCAACATTTCATTAACCTCTTTTAGGTCTTTTATGACGCCATCAGTTAACGGAACGCCTTTGTCTTTTCTTTCTAAAAATGCAAGATACTCTTTTTCACCAGCTGTGTAAATTTTTTCAGCTCCTGGAGCTAAAGCACTATTTCTGAGTGCTCTTAAAATATCACCAGCTGTTTTTTTGAATGAGTTTAGACCCATAAACGCTTCTGTATCAATCGCAATAAAGAAGTGTCCTAATCCATAGGGTTTTTTATTCCCTTCATCATCAATACCTGTTAAAGCTTTTAAGAAACTCCCTGCCTGTAATGCAGC
>JBFFKS010000383.1:0-1560 GCA_041555275.1 Xianfuyuplasma sp.
CGTTGCCAAAGAAGTGTCTGGAATACTACCATACGTAGCAGCATATTGATTGTCTGCCATTGTGTAAAAAGTGTTGTATGTAACTGTGTCATTCCTCGAATCAATTTCACTACGATTTTGAGAAAACATTAATTGAACAGTATTATTATACAAAACATTTCCTGTTACTTTTGAACTATGTACATTGTGCAAATAGACACCACCAGAACCCGCTACTAAACAATTGAAAACCGTATTGTCCTCAATGGTTATGTCGTTCGCCGTATCATCAAGATAAATTCCGTGTACAGGTAGTGCGTTTCCATTGCCTATGTCGTGAACAATATTATTTCTTATCAATCCGTAATCACTATTATAAGTATAAATGCCTGCTCCGTCAGATAATGACATACATGCCGAATGAATAACATTATTACTAACTTTGTGAGTTGCTCCATGAAAACGGACACCACAATAACCAGTATTATAAATATCATTTTCAGTTATAAGCGCATCTGTCGCTGTCCACGTATCTATACCAGACTGCGATCCATATATCCAGCGACTGTAACCAAGTCGTTCAAATAAACCAATATTATAAATTGTGTTGTTATTGATTGTTGCATTAATTCCCTGCACGAATGTACCATTTCGATAACATTCGGATATGGTGTTATTAGTGACTGTTAAATTATCTGCGTTTCCGCCAATCGGCCTACCTTCGGGGGTAACACCCGCCATCAATGCCGAAGCACTCGCATAGGATAAATTGCAATTATTAATTATTACACTATCGCAATTCTCAATCAAGTTAATACAAGAATACTCGTAGCCCTTTATATCCAAATTATTAAAGGTCAAATAGCTTTTATTTTCGGCATAAATGCCTGTATTTTCAGTTGAAACCTCTACCGTATAATTGGAAGGTGAATCTCCGTTTGGAGTCCACAAATACAAAGTATTCGCAGTTTCATTATAAATCCATTCGCCAGCTTCATCTAATAAGGATATATGGTTTGCAATAAATACTTCATCAAAGTCTGCATTTAGATCATGCGACGTGTCAGTTGTGAATTGGCCTGTTGCCGGATTACAGGCTGTTATTCTACGAACATGGCCTGTGTAATAGTTCCCTCTACAATAAATTAAAGCACCTGTGTAGTCTGTCCCCGCCAGACTTGGAACAATAACATTTGTTGCATCAACAACCGAAGTAACGTCATACATTTCGCTGTATGCCCCAACATTAGAAGCCATTGTCATTCCAACACCATTAAGTAAAACATTGCTGGTAGTATCATTTAAGGTTGCTTTCCAAATATTCCCCTCATGCAACGTCCACCCTGTAACTTCAGTTGTTCCCTTCAAAACAGGTTTGGCACCACTTCCATAAGCATCATAAACAATTGGATTTCCCGCCGTTCCTGAACTTGTAATAGAAATTGCACCACTCCACTCATCGCCTTTGTTAAATAAAATTTGAGAACCCGCAACTATCGAATCAGCAGTTGCCAGCCTGTTTAACTCTGTAATAGATTTTTTTGCGGTTGCAGTAGAGTGTCCATTATTTGAATCATCGCC
>JBFFKS010000384.1:0-1559 GCA_041555275.1 Xianfuyuplasma sp.
AGTCTATAAAACATATTTGTTAAAAGTGCAAGCATTGAAACACTACCTTTGGTAATCTCTTCTATTTTTTTACTCAATAAAACAATATTCTTGTTTTCGCCTTGTGTTAAACCTAACACTCTTCTTCTAATTAAATAGATTCTTATTGTTGTCAAAGTTGAAATAAGAATTTCGTCACTTAGTCTTACATTGTCTATGGTGTATTGATGATATTCTAACAGTCCTAAAACGAAAGGCTTAAATGCTTCAGCCTTTATATCGTGAAAGATATTTCTAAGTAATTCTTTGATTTCTTTGTCTTTGAAATTATTACTAGAAATTGTATCGTTGTTAATTTCAGTAATAATCCATTTATAGCACTTTACATAACTAACAATGTCATTTATAAAGGCATTATGGTTATCAAAGTTTGCTTCTACAAAGTCCTTAAACTGTTGGTAGAGTTCCTTTGTATTGTTATCGCTTACAACTTTTAAAGAACTTGCCGTTTTATATTGCAGATAATCTCGGAAAAATTTGGAAGTTTTGTCGCAAAGAACTTCTTCAATTTTTGGATGCCATATTTTTTCATAAATATCAGACTGATTTTTACTTTCCATATTGAGCAATACAAAATTTCTCACGAGGTCAGATAATGTAAGTGGTTTGCCCAATGAATTAAGAGTTTCAAATATTATTTGTGGGTCTTCACCTTTAAAAGGTCTTTCATCTAAAAAAATTACTGCTACATTCATTCTTTGGATAGCAATGATATAATGTTCAAAAACTACTTCAGGATTCAACTTTTTCTTTCCATTGATAAACTTTTTCAACAATTCATATGCGTTGTTAATAATACCGGGGTTAGGTTGGTTTTTGTTTACTAGAGCTTTATAGGAATCCCAATCTTTTGTGACTTGTTTAAGTTTTATCTTGTCCTGAAACGATGATGAATTATTTGTTAAATAATTCTGAGTGATAAAATTTTGATTTATTGGGTCTGTTTCTGAATCTCTCAAAGCGATTAAAAAAATTAGTGTTGTTGTAAGTCTTTGTTGACCATCAACTACTACCGATTTATTTGCGAATCCTGCTTTCTCTTCTTTAATTACAACTGTTCCAAAAAAGTGCTCTAATTTGTCGTGTTGTTTGGAGTCCAATTCTGATTCAATAATTCTTGATATGTCACTAAAATATCTTTCGATTTCAGTTCTTCCCCAAGCATAAGCTCTCTGGAAAGGTGGAATAAAAAATGAAGTTGCATTTTTTGCTAAAACGTCATTAATAGAATGGCTTTCTGTTTTCATATATTTCTATCTTTTTTAAAGTGCTGAATTCAAGGTTCTAACGCAAAAAACATTGCTCTTTGGGGTTGTACCTAACGGTTTTTTTATAAGATTTGTGCGACTGGAAAATCGTTTGTTGAATCTTTGTTGGTATTTATTAATTAAAATGTAAGCATGTATTTTATATAGTGTTGTGGTTAGTTTTTTTTCTGGCATAATAAAAAGCAATCCCAGTTATTGAGATTACCATAGCAATAACTGACAAAATTGAACCTTCAAATCCAAAAGCCCCTC
>JBFFKS010000385.1:0-1551 GCA_041555275.1 Xianfuyuplasma sp.
AGAAAACTCCCTCTTCAATAATGGTAGGAAAATTGTAAGTAGGGGAGTATTAACATATGCTACACAAACCAATAAATTACCTTATAGTATATCCATAAAAGAGATAAAAAAAACTGATCAAATAAATGATCAGTTTTTATTTTGAATTAATATCTAATTACTTAACTTCAGTTTCTAATTGTCCAAATCCAGCTTGAGCTAATTGGAAATAATCTTGGAAATCTGAGTTAGTTGCACCAGCTATAGTATCAACTACTTGCCAATAATTATCTTCAACACCATTAACAGTAGTAAGAACTGTAGTGAAAGCTAATGTATCATATGCAGCACCAAATTCTTCTAAGAATGCTTCTAATGCATCAATGTTTGCTTGCCAACCTAATTTACCTTCACTAGCTTGCCAGTAGTTAGGATTAGCTTCTTTGAATTGACCTTCAGAAACAACAACAGGAGTTGTATCATCAAGAGATTTTAATAATTTGAATCCACCATTATTTAAAGCATCATAATATGCTTTCATAGTTGCTTCGTTTTTGATGATATCCATCTCTAAGTTTTTAACATCTCTTCTACCAGTTTTTAAAGCACCTGTTTCATCAACTACAGAATAAACTAATAATCCAGCTTCTGTTACTAATGCTTTGTATACATTATCATTATACATAATGTTTAAAGCAAAGCTTTTAGTACCAATAGTTAGTGTGTTAGTTTCGTCCCACACAGTTACAGCATCAACTGTAGATAAAGTAACTTCAGCTAATGTATGAGGTAAAAATGCTTCGTTAATTTCAACATCTACAACACCATTAGTTACAACGATTGTAACTTGTCCAACATATCCACCATGAGTGTATCCGTAAGATTCAACAGATTGATCTTTGTAACTAACCATTTTAGAATCTAATTCAGTTTGTAAAGCTGTTTTCTCAACAGTTAAAGTGTCCACTTCACCTTCTAATACTGTTTTTTCAGTTTCTAGTTCAGCTTTTTCAGCCATTAATGTATCGTAATCTTCTTGATTAACACCTGAACAACCTGATAATGTAAATACTAAAACCAAACCTAATACTACTAATAATTTTTTGTTCATTTTATCTTCCTCCGATTTTTTTCATTTCAGATGACAGTATAGCAAAAACATTACATCATTTCAATACAATAAGTTTATTTTCTAAACAAGTTTTCTTATTTATAAATTTCGTTTTCCATATTTATATTCATCTATACATTAAAAACCTCTGTAACATTGTGTTTTAACTCGATTGTCTAAATAATGACATCTTTTTTTATAAACAACAAATTTACAAATTCATGAGAAATTTTACTTCTTTTCAAAGAGTACAATTTTCAAGATTTCACATAACGAAAAAGGGTATAGATTCGGTTCGTAAACTTTATCGGTAATGATAAAAGCACAAATATACCTCCCAATGCTTTTGCCTAAATTAAATATGAGAGTGTACTTTTGCACTAGGGATTTGTAATATTATAGTACTTACAAGATAGTAATCTATCATTTTTTGAACTAATTGTTTTATTTATAAATAACAG
>JBFFKS010000386.1:0-1533 GCA_041555275.1 Xianfuyuplasma sp.
ACTCTAGTTGTTATGAATGATACTATTAATAGTGCTGTTGAAGTTACGAAGACTCATACAATGAGTTTAGATACATTCAAATCAATCGAATTTGGTCCATTAGGAATGATAGATCATAATGAGGTTATCTATTATCGTGATGTTACTCATTCGAAAACCTATAATCTAGACAACGAGGTTAACTCGGATACTTATTTAATAAAAGCTTATGCAGGTATGGATGATGGGTATATTAATTATCTAATTGAACAGGATGCTAGGGGAATCGTTATTGAATCCTTGGGACGTGGGAACGTCCCACCTTCTATTCTTGATGCAATAGATGATGCTCTATCTGTAGGAATCCACATTGTTATTGTTTCAAGATGTGTTTCAGGAAGAGTTTTAGATACTTATGCGTATGTGGGTGGCGGAAAAGACCTTACAAATCGTGGTTGTATTCTAGGAGGTAGCCTAAATGGCCAAAAAGCTCGTATTTTACTAATGTTAGCGATTAGTAATGACCTCGATTATGATGGTGTTGTTGATTTATTTAAAACGTAAAAGAAAAAGCCAAATCATTTATTTTTGATTTTGGCTTTTATTTTTTGTTTTCTATTAATATAAATAATTGGAGTATACCACAATAACATTAATGCTGCAGCTGATATCATAACAAGAACTAAATAGACGGTTGGTCCATTTCCTTCAAAGATTTCGAATGGCGTTCCCTCACTTTCACGCAAAAACATTAAATTTGTGTCAGTGACTATCCCTGTTACCAATAAAACAGCTACAATGAGAATCAACGTGATGGCACTTTTTTTATATGATCTTATGGTTGGATACCATTTATAAATGAATATCATATACAGATACATTAAAAAGAAATTAATATGTCCAAGCATAAATTGGTAAAAACGATAACGATCATAACTATATAATATGTCTGGGAATAAAACACTTGCGATAGCACCCCAAGACCAAAAGTATCCAATTTCAAATAGGGAAAACTTTTTAAAATAAAGTGCAAATATTCCAATATATAAGGTAAATGCACATAATCCGATTGGAAGATTTTGATCCCACTCCCAAGTCCCATTAAAGATGTACCAGGCATACAATCCAAATTCCCAAAGTAACGCAATGATTGCGATAATCTTCATTATTCTTCTTTCATGTTCGTATTTCCGTATCTTTTCTCTAAATACAAAAATTAAAATTGCTCCAACAATAACAAAGATAAATAATAATATATGGATAAAACTAAAACTCTGAAACTCAATTCCCACTTTATCAGAAAAGAACACTTGATTCACCTTCTCCTTATAAAAATATTTACTATACGTCTAGATTTGTTAAAAAAATTTAAGAACAAATATATATAAAAATATCCATAACCTCAGAAAATATCAAATGGTGCATCTATTGTTTATAATATTCACGTTTCATTCAAATCAAGATTATTACTATGCTACTCGATAACAATCTATTTAAGCATTTGTTGAAGAGCTTCTTTTAGTAAGACATGAGTAGGTTTTGAACCATCAAGTC
>JBFFKS010000387.1:0-1532 GCA_041555275.1 Xianfuyuplasma sp.
TTATAATTTAAAAACCATTGATTATATTGCAAATAAGTTCAATATGAAAATTGTTTCCCATAATGATATTAATATTATTACGTTACAAAAAAAAGAATAGTAAATTTAATTAATTTTCTATTCTTTTTTAATGTATAATTAAGTTGGTGGTAACCATGAGGAATATTAAAATCACCGCTAGAGAAATAGTTGAATTTGTTCATAGTGGTGGAGATTTAACAAGTGAATTTAAATCTAATAAGCGTGCCGTTCAAGGTATTGAGGCGCATGCTTTTTTACAGAAGCAATATTCCGATGATGATCAAAAGGAAGTAACGGTTAATACAATCTATCAAAACGAAAATTATACCATTGAAATAAGTGGTAGAATGGATGGTCTTCTTTTAAAAGAGGGTAAATATACAATTGAAGAGATAAAAAGCACTACTGTTGATTTGTTTCTAATGGATATTGATACAAGACCAGAACATCTTTCTCAAGCCAAACTGTATGCCTATATGTATTGTAGCAACAATGACTTAAAGTCTATTAATGTTAAACTAACTTATATTACAGTTGATAAGTACGAAACTAAGTCTTTTACAAAACGTTACAATATGACTCAGTTGGAACGATTTTTCAATAAAACAGTAGAGACTTATATAGCTTGGTTAGAGGTTTATTATGAACATCAACGTAATAAACTTAAGTCTTTGGAAGGACTTACCTTTCCTTTTCCAGAATATAGAGAAGGACAATATAAGTTCATGGGAGCCGTTTATCAAACCTTTATTGAAAAAGGAATATTATACAGTATTGCGCCTACAGGAATCGGGAAAACAATTGCTGGATTATACTCTAGCTTAAAAACAATTAAAAATGAAAAAGAAAAAATCTTTTACCTAACCGCTAAAAATGCTGGTAAAAAGATTGTTGTAGATACTGTAAACTTACTAAAAGAAAAAGGATTAGTTTGTAAGACAGTGGTGATAAACTCAAAAGAATCCATGTGTTTAATGGATAAAGTGGATTGCGATCCAGATATTTGCCCATATGCAAAAGGCTTTTTTGATAGACTAAATCCTGCCCTAAATGATATATTTGTTCATAAAGACGTTTATGAAAGTAAACTGATTAGCGATTATGGCGAGTTTCATAAAATATGTCCTTATGAATTTTCACTAGCTATATCCAACTTCAGTGATATTGTAATATGTGATTATAATTATGCATTTGATCCAATTACGCATTTAATCCGTTATTTTGATGAAGAATACTACTCACCAAAACTCTTAGTAGACGAAGCACATAATATGATTGACCGCTCTCGTTCAATGTATAGTAGTTTTCTTCAAAAATCATCTCTTCAAGCATTGAAAAAGAGTGTAAAAGGCTTGAAGCCAAATGTGCAAACACAGATTAATAAATTAATTAGGTATATTGATGAATTTGTTGAGGAAAACGACATCATAAAAGCACAATTTTACTATCAGGATGAGTTGGATTATGATTTAACATCCTTGGTGGAGAGAATCACCCTGAAATTAGAGCAA
>JBFFKS010000388.1:0-1520 GCA_041555275.1 Xianfuyuplasma sp.
AGGATATTGTTGATATTATTTTTAGTATGATATGTTATTATCAAATGTATGGAAAACACGAGCATCATTAGGATTTATTCATATGATGAGATTATCTATTGGAATAGATTATCTATTGGAATAGATAATCTATTGTATAATGATATATAGTAGGAGGTATAAATATGAAAAAAAGAGAATCTTTAATTATCACATTGGTCGCATATTCTATAACAATGGCGATTGGTTTAATCACTTTCTTTACATTAAAAGACCAAGTATCTTTACTAATAAACACATTAATTATTGATGTTGTTATGACAGTGATTATTTTCTTATTTAGTATTAGATATAACAATTCAAGTATGTATGATCCATACTGGAGTGTAATCCCAGTATTTATCGTTATCATCTGGATGTTAAATATTAATGGTGTTAGTGAATACTCATTGGTTGTATTATTTGGTGTTTTAATTTGGAGTCTACGTTTAACAGTAAACTGGTTCTTAAATTTCAAAGGCTTTATTATTGAAGACTTTAGATATGTTGATTTTAGAAATCAATTTAAGAGTATGTACTGGATTATTAGCTTTCTAGGAATCCATATGTTTCCAACGCTTATTGTACTACTAGGTTTATACCCAATCTACTTCATCTTAACAAATGAAATTGTTACTATTTGGTTTATTTATATTGGAACAGTTATCATGATAATAGGTGCTATAATTAGTTATATATCAGATAATCAACTTAGAAGTCATAAAGAGGAAAACGGTAATGTTTCAATAATGACAGGATTATGGAAGTATTCACGTCATCCAAATTACTTTGGTGAAGTAACATTTTGGGCAGGAATATTTATTACCAGTTTAAGTATTGGTTTCGATATAAACGCTTCATTAGGTTTTATCGCAATGCTTCTTCTATTCAACCTATATAGCGTTCCAAAAATGGAGAAGAAATTATTAGCTAACAAACCTGATTATCATGAAGTAATGAAGTCTGTTCCCCGTTTTTTCCTTCGAAAAGGAAAAAACATTGGTTCTGAACAAAACCAAAAAGGATCAATATAATTACTTATATATTCACAAAAGATACACAAGTTATTGTTATAATTAAAGAGTATAGAAATGAAAAGAGGTAGATATTATGTCAACAAAACCAACAAAATTATATAAAACAGATGAAAACGCGGTTATTTCTGGAGTATGTGCTGGATTAGCAGAATACAATAACTGGGATGTTTCACTTGTTCGTATTATCTCAGTAATCATCGTGTTACTCGGTAGTGGCGTTCCCGTAATTGCGTATATCGTTATGATGTTAGTGTTACCAAATAAAAGAGATTTAGTGGAAGATGAATATGAACTTAAAGAAGACGACTATACCATTAATAAGGAAGACTACTACTACGATTAAATTGAAAAAGACATGATTGTCTTTTTTTATATAATAATATTTGTTTGCAAACTAACTAAAATTTGATATAATCTTTTTTGAGGTGATTTACATGGGATTATTAGACCTATTATTTAAAAAAG
>JBFFKS010000389.1:0-1516 GCA_041555275.1 Xianfuyuplasma sp.
CTAAGTACTATGACACACTAGGCGTCTATGCAGAAATTCCTGAAAATGCTCAAATTCTTATGGAAATTGACTTGGAACAAACTAAATATATTAAAAATACGGAGTATGCCAAAGATTTGCAGGCTAAAATCGATAAAGTGCTCATTGGAGGAAAAGCTACAGTTAAAGAATTGGAATATGCTGAACCAATAAGCTCACCGATATATATTCGAGTTACAGGATCGGACATGGAAAGCGTTCGGGACACGACAAAAGAGCTCCAGCAAATATTAGAATCAGTCAAAGGGTCAGACAATGTACGAACGGATTATGATCCATTTGTATATGAATATGAAATCATATTAAATAATGATGCTTTAAGTTTTTACGGTCTGATGAAATATGATGTATTAAATGAAGTGAGTATAGCACTTCGAGGACGTGATATCAGTGTATTTAGAAAGCAAGGTGAAGAATATACCATTAATTTGACGAGTGATATTAAGTCGATCGTACAAATTGAAAATCTTATGGTTAAATCGAGCGCGACAGGAAATAAATATTTATTAAGAGATTTGGGTGAAATTGAATTGGTAAAGATTAAACCTATAATTCGTAAATATAATGGAGAAAACTCGATAATACTTATGAGTGATTTAGAGCAAGGATATGATAGTCGAACGATTGAAAAAGCATTCAAGGAAAAAATCAAAAATATTGATTTTGGAGAAGTTAAGCTTATATATGATGGAGAAAGTTCAAAGATTGTTGATTACTTTGGTAGTTTAGGAATAACTGCCATATTTGCAGCGTTAATGATCTTCACAATATTACTAGTTCAATTCAGAAATTTCAGGCAGTCTTTAATTATCCTTTTGTCATTGCCTTTATCTGCAGCCGGTGCAATATTTGGATTATTCTTAATGGATCAACCAATTTCGTTTACAGGTATGCTTGGTATTATTAGTCTAATTGGAATTGTTGTAAATAACGCGATTGTACTGATGGAATATATCAATATGAAACGTGCTGAAGGAATGAGTGTTGATGAAGCAGCAGTTAGTGCGGCTGTCGTAAGATTCAGACCAATTATTCTTTCTACGGTTACGACAGTTATTGGTCTTTTACCGCTAATGCTTTCAAATAGTGAATTGTTTAAACCGATGTCCGTTACTTTGGTATTTGGACTTTTAGTTAGTACCTTCTTGACACTTGTGTTTATACCATTGACCTACAGTGTTGTTTTTCATAATGAAAAGTAGGATTTATTGTTTTACTTGCAATAGAATGAGCCCTCTTAGATTGATTTGCTTTTGCATCAATCTAGGAGGGCTTTTATATGCATATAATTGAACATAAACTTACAACAATTCATAACTGTCATATTTGGGACTTTTTATGGACAACAAATAGAACGCAGTTAAAGTTAATATTTACTTTATCATCATTTTTATTAAATATTTCAATGAGTCTTACACTCAATAGCTGTTTATCTTCAGTTTTTAAGCTGATATAACCATTACTCGTACTTATGAAA
>JBFFKS010000390.1:0-1510 GCA_041555275.1 Xianfuyuplasma sp.
CATTTTATATATAATGTTTCCAAATTACTTATAACTCGCCCTTTAACGACATAATTTAACCTCTTAAATAAAGGGTTTTAGCTTGTTTAGAAAGTAGCTGTTTTCTCCCCATAAATGGCTAAAAAAACTTTATAAAAAATAACAATTATGTTATAATTGTTTGGAATATAAAATATATATTTTACATAAGGAGAAGATTATGGTAAATAAAATCGATATATCAGCAGAACAAGAGAAAGAATTACTACAAGAAATTAAGAAACACATGAAGAATCCAGGACCTCTTATGCCGATTTTACATGAAGCACAAAGAATCTTCAGTTGCATACCTGTACCTGTACAAAAAATCGTATCTAGAGAAACAGGAATATCAATTGCAGAAATAAATGGTGTCGTTACTTTTTATTCAAGTTTTTCATTAAAACCAAAAGGAATGCACATTGTTGGAGTGTGCTTAGGTACTCCGTGTTATGTACGTGGTGCTCAAACTATTCTTGATGCAGTTAAGACTGAATTAGGTATTGGTGTTGGTGAAACAACTGATGATGGATACTATACATTAGAAGCAATCAGATGCATTGGTACATGTGGGATGGCTCCCGTTATGGCAATGGATGAAGATGTATTTGGTGAAATTGACGTAACAAAAGCTAAAAAACTAATTAAGGAGTATAGAAGCTAATGGAACTAAACAGTGTATTAGACTTATTAGAAGCAAAACAATTTAATTTAGAATGCCCACGTTGTGTTAAAGAAATCAATTATGCATTCGTTTGTGATTTAATGAGCGATGCATTAATGTTACTTAAAAAAATGCCGAGTCATATCGGTGCACATGGTGCTTTAGTTACTGGTTTGGTTACGAATCAAGCTCTTAGAACAGCGGAAATACTAGATTTAGAAACAATAATTTTTGTTAGAGGTAAAACACCTACACAATCAGTAATTGATCTTGCTGATGAAATAGGAATCACACTTATTGGTACGAATTTAACAATGTATCGCACAAGCGGATTACTATTCATGAATGGTGTAAAAAGCTATGAATCTGTTTTAGAGGAAGAGTAGTTTGGAATCATACTTCAGAGAATATAACATCGAACGAAACGATATAGGAAATGCAGGTACCATAGCAAGTCTAACAAAAAGAGCACTAAAAAGTAGAGGTCTATCTCGTGAATTCATTAAACAAGTTACAATCGGAGTATATGAAGCAGAAATAAATGTTGTTATCCATTCATACGGAGGTAAAGTCACTGTTGGAATCACTGATGATGCAGTTGACATTACATTTGAGGATACAGGTCCAGGAATCCCAAGTATTGAGAACGCAATGACTGCTGGTTACTCTACAGCAAGTTCATATGCAATCGAAAATGGTTTTGGAGCAGGAATGGGTCTACCAAACATTAAGGCTGTATCAGATGAAATGGAATTAACTTCATCTAGCGATGGAACAAAACTACATATTAAGTTCTATATTGATGAGAAATATTATGAAAGTTAAAAA
>JBFFKS010000391.1:0-1506 GCA_041555275.1 Xianfuyuplasma sp.
AAGGATATACTTTTTCTTATTGGCATATCGTTGGTGAAACCGAACAATTAAGTACAGAATTATCATTTTCATTCGTTCCAACGAAAGACGTTGAGATAGAAGCATATTATATTGAAAATGCTTTGCCAGTGCCAACATTATTTTATAAAGCAACTTTTGAAGATGCAGACAAAGCTGCATATGAACTCGGAACAGTCACTTTATCAGGAAAAGATTGGTCGTTTAATGATGCCTTGCTTGGTAGTTTGGCTGCAGACTTGAATATTTCCGGGAAAAGTGTTCGTATTAGAGATGGATACATTCAAACTGATTTTACTGTTGCAGATTTAGCACAAGTCGTATTCTATGCAGGAACTTATGCAAGTGATTCAGCAACAACTGCTCGCTTCGAAGTTTCTGAAGATGGTACAAATTGGATTACAATTGATTCTTTCGTTACAGAAAGTGAAATCACAAGATATAGTTATGTTTTTGATAATGATCTCATCAATGAATTTAGTCTTGATGACAACGCTGCATATTATTTACGTATCGTTAGCGAATCATCATCTCGAACTAATGTTGATGATTTTACAATTTACACAGGGGAGGGGTTTGTTAGTAGTAATATTTCACTTTATACCATCAGTTTCTCTGAAACTATGAAAAATCTATATCTACTTAATCAATCGGTTGATTTATCTGGATGTATTGCAACTCATTCAAGTACTGGACCAACAACTTGTGATGTTACTGGGACTGTAGATTCTTCGGTTGTTGGAGTATATCCAGTTGTTTTCTCCAAAACAGATGATTTTGATAATACAACATCTATTACTTTAAATATTGCTGTAATTGACGCTGATCCTTCAAAATTGCAAATGGATTTAGATTCATATTATGATGATGCAGAAGGGCTGTATGGTGGGGATTTACTTGATGTATTACATACAATTATTAATACGGGGTTTAGTGGTGTTGATTATGATGCAGCTAGGTACATTTTAGACGATTCAGATCAAGATCCGCAAAACCCGAATAATGTTATTTTAGTATATTTAGGAACATCAGTGCCAGGTTCTTGGGATACAGGCATCACATGGAATAGAGAACATGTTTGGCCACAATCTTTACTTGGTGTTGAGGCAGTTGGAAGAACTGTCAATATGGCTTCTGATTTATATAATTTAATGCCTGCGAATCCGTCTGAAAATACTTCAAGATCAAATGATCCTTATTCAGAACTTGGCTTGGGATATGAACCTCGTGACGCAGTCAAAGGTGATGTCGCTCGTGCGTTATTCTATATGATGGTTATGTATGATGAATTAGAACTTGTTAATTCTTCTCCAGTAGTCCATGAAATGGGATACTTAGATGAACTTCTCGCATGGCATTATGCTGATCCAGTAGATGCATTTGAATTGAATCGCTTAGAAGTTATTTATGGGGAACAAAACAACCGTAACCCATTTGTAGATTACCCACATTTAGTTGATTTGATTTGGTATTACGATAATTAATAGA
>JBFFKS010000392.1:0-1501 GCA_041555275.1 Xianfuyuplasma sp.
AGTCTCCTGTTATTTTCAGTTCCTCTACTATGTTCTTTTTAACCACAGCACTCACTGTAATATTTCCAGCATCAAACTTCTCTTTATTCGTAAATCCAAATTTAGGATTTTTATCATAATTCCATTCTTTGGTATAAAATTTCTTGCTATACTCTACAATTTTGTTTTGATCTAAATCACAAACATCAATTTCACTTGATTTAATACTAGAAACTATATAACTATAAAACTCATTTATACCCATATCAATCAATGTTCCAATATTTACTACCCTTGATTCAACACTACTAATCGCGTGCTTGGTAAGTTTTGATTTGTCTGGAGTTAAACATCCAATCAAATGATTAAAATTGCTGTTGAACAAAATTGTACCGTGAATAACCATTTTATTTTTATAAATGTATTCAGCATTCCCACTAAATTTTCTTCCATTAACAAGGATATCATTACGACCTGTAAATGCAGCATCCAGTCCAAGTTTATTTATTGCTTTGATTATATGATTAACGTGTGATGAAAAGATGTCCTTATGATTTTTTTTATCTGTAATAAAACTAAATTGCAAACACCCGTGATCTGTATAAACTGCTCCACCACCACTATTTCTCCTTACAATTTCAATATTGTTTTCATCGACGTATTTTTGATCTATTTCCAGTGATGTAACTTGGTGTCTACCAATCATAACCGTTGGCTTCACACTCCAAAGTAAAAAAACGTCCTCACTGTTGTTAAAATCTTTTATTAGATACTCTTCTAATCCGAAATAGTATCCACATGTTTCTTGTTTGACGTTTTTAGTGTTTATATAAAGCATTTTATCACCGTCTTTCTACCATTATGATACCATATTTTTTTGAAACTACAAGCCATTTTTTAAACAAAAAAAACAGCGAAAATATTCGCTATTTTTTAGTTATTTACTTTGTCTTTAAAATCCTCATCGAAACGTAATCTTACTTGATAATGAGATGGTACAACTATTTTTTCACCCGTCTGTGGATTTACGGCTTCCTTAGCTGGCATTTCAATTGTTGTAAAGACACCAATTCCAGGTAATTCAACATCATTTCTCTCGCTTAAAGCCTCTTTGACAGTTTCTGCGAAAAACTTAAGGAATTTGTTCGCTTTATTTTTACTCAAATCAGTAGTTTCATCCATCATCTCAATGAACTCTTTTTTTGTTTTCGTAATTACTTTTGCCTTAGTTGGTTTGTCTGGCTGCGAAGCTACAACTTTTTCTTCTTTTGCCGCAACAAGTGGGTCACCAACTGGTATATCTTTAGAGTCAGCCTGTACTTCTTCTTCGACTACAGGTTCTTCTTGTACTTCTTCTTCAACTACAGGTTCTTCTTGTACTTCTTCTTCAACTACAGGTTCTTCTTGTACAACCTCTTCAACTACAGGTTCTTCCTGTACAACCTCTTCAACTACAGGTTCTTCCTGTACAACCTCTTTAACCACAGGTTCTTCTTGTACTTCTTCTTTAGTTACTGTTTCC